>JAISUH010000078.1 GCA_031272205.1 Dysgonamonadaceae bacterium
GCGGTAACCCGTGGGGCAGGGATTCCAATCGTTGGCGGTTGTATTGGGTTTCGCGCTGTTGTAGGAGAAATCCGTTTGCTTAGTATATCCGCCACCATTGCCCCACATATTGGATTCTTCATCGTCTGAAGCGCACCACCAAGAAGTAGTAGTACCCCACGCAAATTTATGGTCGTTTATTGGGTCGTAGGAAGGATATTGCGCGTTTTGGAAATGTTCCGTATCACTTGCCGAATATGGGTCGCGCAGCGAGTGTTCCGCATCCTTTCTTCCCCACTGCCACAGGCCTCCATAGACGCGAATATTCTTATCATCGCTGAATGGGTAGGCCATCTGTTCTTTGGGCGAGAGTTCGGGGTCGGCGCCCAGATTGTAGGTCAGGAAGGTGAGCTCGTCAACGTGTTGGGAATCTCCGTTTTTATCCGTATAATTGTATCCGTTTGCTCCCAGCGGGATGGTACATTCGTAGCCATAGCCCGTTTTTCCGGCGTAAGGGTAATAATCGCCCTTGCTGGCCTCCATACGCATATTGAGCGTATAGGAATAACCGCCCAGCAGCACGGTAGAGAATGTTGCCACGGGATTCGTGAGTGTTTTGTCGCCCGAAGGAGCTTTTATAACCACATTGCCATTAAATTTCAGCCTCACCGGGTTGTTTGCATCCGTGTCGGGACCCGTAAAAACAAAACGGGAGTTGTCGCTTGTCGCCTTCTGTGCGCCGGGCGATCTTGGCAGGCTGAACTCCTGCGGCGAAGCTCCGTCGGTTGTCTCCATAGCCCCATTGGAGCGAAGCGTCAGCACGCCTCTGTGAGCGGGAGTCAGCGTGGCGGTGGCCGGCAATTCGATGATATTGTTGCCCGTGAGCGAAGCGTCCACCTGCACACTCAGTTGCGTAAAGCGGTGTTTAAAGGCTATTTCCACCTCCGGAGCCGAGCCTGAAGTCAGATTCACTTCGCCCGTCCAATGAAGCAAGTCTTTCGACGGATCGACGGTTACGGTTACGGCCGACGAGCCTACCGTTGGGGGAGCCTCGGTCGTTGAGTTGTAGGAGATGGCTACTACTTTGTACTTCTTATAGTCCAAACCGGTAATCCGTCCGGTCTCTCCGGCCTTAAACACTGCCTGTGTAACGTATTGGCCGTCTTCTTCGTAAACAATAACGAGGTACTGCGTATTTTCCGCCATTGAAGAGGATGCGCGGGTGGCGGTTATCGGGTCAAGCGAGAGGGTATAAACAATGCTTGTACCGTCGCCTAAATCCTGAGTCAGTGTTTGGGGCTCCATTTGGGCGCGGGTCAGTATTTCAGCGCCGACCTGCGCGATACCGCCCACATTGAAAACGAGCGTGCCGGGACCCGATAATATCCTGCCGCCCAACTCGTCGGAGCAGGAGGCAAGGCCGTAAGCCAATAAAGCGGCTAAGCAGCAGGCCAATAACCGGCGGCATTTTGTGCCTTTTTGAAATGTGATGTTCATGATCTATTCTTTATATATACAGTTCTAACTTCCAATTTTCCATTTCTAACTTCCAACTTCCAACTTCTACCTTCTAACTTTTTGTTACAGTCCGAAGATGATATCATCGTCCACGACGTCGCCGTTTTCCAGATCCTCTATTTGGGGTGTTGTTCCCACATTGAGAGAAGTTGCAAAAACAGGTTCGACCTTGATGTGGGTTACTCCCACAATTGGCGACATGTAGAGAATCCTTTCCCCAAAAAGTGTCTTTGTGTACATAGTTTTTAGCGTTTTTTTAACGTCGAATTTTGTTGATTATATAAATAGCTGAAAGGTATTCCGCTCCCTTCTGCCATCAATCAGGCACAAGGTCGGGGAAAACCATTAAGATATCATAAATTCACGAATACAATTTGGGGATAGATGTCGATCGGCAAACTTAATATGCAAAAATCCACGCTGGCTTTCAAACTTATTCGTCCGGCAAAAATACGGGCTTTTTTTAAAGAGGGCATCAAAAAAAAGCGAGAAAAAATATCCATTTTTGACACAAAATAAAAACCCTGCTTGCGCATTTCGCAAATTTTAGGCAGTCAAACACAAAATTTGTGCATTTTTTGACACACTTTCAATCGAAATGCTGAAAAAGTTGCGCAATGCGCAAATCCGGCATAGGTTAAAAATACGTAAAGAGACGGCCAACATTCTCTGGTGGCCGTCTCTTGATGATGCTTACTGTTTCAACACCTTCAGAACTTCGGGTATCAACAAAAGCAGGCAGGCCTCGCTTTGGGCCGTGTAGAAGTTTCCATCCACAACGCAGGCTTCATCGGTGGCGATTGCCGTTTTGACGGCGTCTTTCACAAACGGGTGCAAGGCCAAGCGTCTGCCCGACGCAATACCGGCGATATCGAACAGCAGACCGCCGACGCAATGCCCGATAATCAGTTTTCCTTTGTCGCCAAATGTTTTGATTACCGTCAGCAGATCTCGATATTCGGGGCGCCCTGCATTCTCGGAGAATTTAGGCATCGCATTCCCGCAGGCAAACACAAGGGCGTCAAACTCGCTTTCTGCGCCTTTGAGATTGGCGACAACATCATCTGTTTGCAGAGAAATGCCCGAATTGGTTTTAATCGCTGTGGTTTCGGCAACGGCGAATACCTTATAGGCAATGCCGTTTTCGAAAAACGCTTCCAAATACCGGAACAAGCCAAATCCGTTTACCGGATTTACGGCTAAAATTGCAACTTTCTTTGCCATAATTACTGATTTAATCTGAATTTAATAAATAAAATTACTTACTTTTACGCTGTCATGCGATAAATGTGCTGTAAAGATATAATGGTTAGAAGCGAAAAGCAAGTAGGTACTGAAATGTAAGGCGCTTACTTTTAGGTAATTATTATTGATAATCAGCGAAAAAAATTTCAGATGATGGAAAAAAATTTTTGTCCCATTCGGGATATATTGGATCGTTTTGGAGATAAATGGTCAATTTTGATGTTGTGGACCTTACACGAAAACGGGGTCATGCGTTTTGGCGAACTGGGGCGCAGCATACCCGATATTTCACAAAAAATGCAAACCGTAACGTTGCGGATGCTCGAAGAAGACGGTCTTGTAACCCGAAAGATTTATCCCGAAATTCCGCCGCGAGTGGAATATTCGCTCACGGAAACAGGCGAATCGTTAATTCCTCACATTCAGGGATTAATTGATTGGGCGCTGCAACACCAAGAGACCGTTCTGTCTTCAAGAGTAGGGTTTAGAAAGAAAAAATAAAAACGCTTGCCGGGGTATTTTCACCTTTCGCCCTTTGCTTCTTTGTTGTAGCACAGGCGGCAAAGCGGCTGGTATTCCTGCATTTCGCCCAACATCAGCTGTTTATCGTTGGCGACGAGGCGAAAAGAATAATTGGCTAAACGACCGCAGCGAACACAAACAGCATGTACTTTGGTTACATCGTCGGCAATGGCGCACAGGGCGGGCATTGGCCCGAAAGGGACACGCCGGAAATCCATATCGAGCCCGGCAACAATCACGCGGACGCCCTGATCGGCAAGTTGCTGGCACACATCCACCAATCCTTTGTCAAAAAACTGGGCTTCATCGATGCCTACCACCTCCACCTCGGACGACAGCAAAAGGATATTGCTCGAATGTTCTACGGGTGTGGAGGGAATGGAATTTTTGTCGTGGGAAACGACTTCTTCCTCGGAATAGCGCACATCGACGGCCGGTTTGAAGATTTCCACTTTTTGCCGTGCAATTTTCGCCCGTTTCAGTCGGCGCAGCAGTTCCTCGGTCTTGCCCGAAAACATGGAGCCGCAGATCACTTCGATACTGCCGCGCCTTTGCATTTCATCTCTGTTTTTTTCGCCGTAAAACACTGTTTATGAATAATTAAAAATTGAATACATGAAAGATTTTCACAGGTCATTTGTCTGTTCGTTTAGGGCTTCCCTTTTACGATTTTCTTTATTTCGTTCAGTTTATACAAGGCTTCGAGAGGGGTGAGATTGTTCACGTCGAGATTAAGGATTTCGTCGCGTACCTGACTCAACACCGGATCATCCAACTGGAAAAAGCTCAGCTGGTATCCTTCTCTTTTTTCCACAATATCGTTAATCGGTTTGTTTATGCCCTCTCTGCGGTTGTTCGACTCCATTTCTTTCAGAATGGTATCGGCGCGTTTGGTGATGCTCTGTGGCATTCCCGCCATCTGCGCCACATGAATACCGAAACTGTGTCCGCTTCCGCCCGGAATAAGTTTCCGCAGGAAAATGATTTTATTGTCGATTTCCTTCACCGCTACATTGTAATTTTTTATTCGTTTGAAGGATTTTTCCATCTCGTTCAACTCGTGGTAGTGCGTGGCAAAAAGCGTTTTGGCGCGAGCTCTGGGGTGTTCATGGATGTATTCCACGATGGCCCAGGCGATGGAGATGCCGTCGTAGGTGCTGGTACCGCGCCCCAGTTCGTCGAAAAGCACCAAACTTCGGTCGGAAAGGTTGTTGAGGATGTTGGCGGCCTCGTTCATTTCCACCATAAAAGTGGATTCGCCGAGCGAGATGTTATCGGATGCGCCCACGCGCGTAAAAACCTTATCCACTATCCCTATTTTTGCCGAATCGGCCGGCACGAAACAGCCGATTTGCGCCATGATGACAATAAGTGCAGTTTGGCGCAACAAGGCCGATTTACCTGCCATATTGGGGCCGGTAATGATGATGATCTGCTGTTTTTCGCTATCGAGATACACATCGTTCGCAATAAAAGGCTCATCGGGGGGGAGTTGTTTTTCGATAACCGGGTGTCGCCCGTTTTTGATGTCTATCTTATCCGAATCATTTAGTTCGGGACGGATGTATTTGTTGGTTTGCGAAACATTGGCAAATGACAACAGGCAATCGGCACGCGCAATGATATTCGCATTGATCTGAATCACCGGAATGTATTCAATCAGACTTTCGACAAGCGCATTGTAGATTTGCGTTTCCAACGAAAGGATTTTCTCTTCGGCGCCAAGTATCTTGTCTTCGTATTCCTTCAATTCTTCGGTGATGTATCGTTCTGCGCCTACCAGCGTCTGTTTGCGGATCCAGCTTCCGGGCACTTTGTTTTTGTGCGTGTTGCGTACCTCGATGTAATACCCGAAAACATTGTTGAATCCGATTTTGAGCGAGGTGATTCCCGTTTTTTCGCTTTCCTGCTGTTGAAGTTGCAGCAGGTAATCTTTTCCCGAATAAGCGATTTCGCGTAAATCGTCCAATTCCTTGTTCACGCCTTTGCGGACAATGCCGCCTTTATTGAGCTGCGATGGCGGGTCGGCGACGATTTCCCGTTCGATCCGGTTGCGGATGACGGGGCAAGCGTTCAATTTTTCGCCCATTTCGCGCAAGCTGCCGTTTTCGGAAGAGAGGAAAGCTTCGCAAATGGGTTCGATGGCGGCCAAGGCCACTTTCAACTGCACCACTTCGCGCGGCGAGATGCGCCCGACGGCTGCTTTTGAGATGATACGCTCCAGATCGCCGATGAGTGATATTTTTTCTTCGAGCAGTTTTTTCAGTTCCGGTTCGCGGAAGAAATTTTCCACCACGTCCAAACGGCTTTCGACGGCTTTTACGTCTTTCAGCGGGAATACAACCCATCGGCGGAGCAGGCGAGCGCCCATCGGCGAGATGGTTTTGTCGATAACATCGAGCAGCGATTTTCCTCCTTCGTTCATTGTGGATAGCAATTCCAAGCTGTGGACCGTGAATTTATCGAGCCGCACGTAACGGTCTTCTTCGATGCGGCGGAGCGAAAGGATGTGCCCGATGTTTGTGTGTTGCGTGAGGTCGAGGTAATGCAAAATCGCCCCCGAAGCAATAACCCCCAGCATCAGGTTGTCCACGCCGAACCCTTTCAGGTTTTTCGTTTTGAAATGCTTCAGCAGACGGTCGTTGGCTGCATTTTCGGTAAAGACCCAGTCGTCGAGTTCGAACAGGAAATACGACGGTCCGAAATGCTCTTCAAATTTTTTCTTGTGTCCCCGTTCTATCAGGATTTCCTTCGGCGAGAAATTGGAAAGCAGTTTATCGATGGTGTCCCGCGAGCCTTCGGTTGTCAGAAATTCCCCCGTGGAAACGTCGAGAAACGATATGCCGAACAGGGAATTGTTCGCCGAATAAACCGAGCAAAGGAAGTTGTTCTCCTTGTGGTTGAGGATATTATCATTAATAGAAACGCCCGGCGTTACCACTTCGGTGATGCCGCGCTTCACAATTTTTTTCGTCAGTTTGGGGTCTTCCAACTGGTCGCAAATCGCCACCCGTTTGCCTGCACGCACCAATTTGGGAAGGTAGGTATCGAGGGCATGGTGAGGAAATCCCGCCAGCTCCACATGCTGAGCAGCGCCGTTTGCGCGGCGCGTGAGTGTAATCCCCAATATTTCGGATGTCGCGATGGCATCCTCCGAAAACGTTTCGTAGAAATCGCCTATCCGAAACAGCAAAATGGCGTCGGGATGCTGTCTTTTAATCTCGTCGTACTGCTTCATCAGTGGTGTTTCCACAACATTCTTGCTCACGTTCCTACTCCTTATATTTTAAAAAAATGAATAGCAAAGATAAAAAAAAGAATGATAGTGCAACGAGAAAAAAGAACAAAAACTATCCACAAAACATCAACGGCCAACAACAAAGTTGGTCATTCGGATAGTCCTTTCCGCAATATTTCTGTCAGTTCTCTCACCCCTTCCGACGCGCCCTTTTTCAGGAAACGAATATCGTTTCGATAGGTGTTGACCTCTTTGGGATCAATCAGATATACGGGTATGCCTTTCGGTACGTAATTGAGCAGTCCGGCGGCCGGATATACGTTTAACGAGGTGCCGATAACGACGAAGATATCGGCCGATTGCGCTGTTCGCACGGCTTCATCGAACATTGGCACGGCTTCGCCAAACCAGACGATGTGCGGACGCAGCTGGAATCCTTTCTCGCATTTGTCGCCTATTTTCACGTCGTATTTATCGGGCGGCAATTCGTAAATCAAGGATTCATCGCCTGTGGAGCGCACTTTAGTCAGTTCGCCGTGCAAATGCAATACCTGCGAACTTCCGGCGCGTTCGTGCAAATTGTCCACATTTTGTGTAATGATGCGGACGTCAAAATCTTTTTCGAGCGCGGCTATACCGAGGTGGCCTTCGTTCGGCTTTACGTTCAACAGTTCTTTACGCCGTGTATTGTAAAAATCCAGCACCAATTGCGGATTTGCCGCAAAACCTTCGGGCGTGGCAACCTGTTCAACCGGGTATTTATCCCACAGCCCGCCCGAATCGCGAAAAGTGGAGATTCCGCTCTCGGCGCTCATTCCCGCACCTGTAAGCACAACCAAGCGTTTTTTCATTTTTATGCTCTGTTTAATGTGTTTGAATGATGTTTTCACAACAAATTTACTTTTTTATTATTTAAAATAGAGGTTTATTCGTAATAAAATAGTATTTTTGTCCGCAATTATTTAAAGATAAGCCCGTAACAGCGGGTATTATTCAGAAAAAGAAAGGAGTCGATGGATAAATTGAGTTATGCCTTGGGGATGAGTTTGGCTTCCAACCTCATTCAATCGGGGATTAAAGAGATAGATATAGAATCGTTTGTAAAAGCCTTTTCGGATATGATGACCCGTTCGAAACCCGATATGAGTCCCCAAGAAGCCAATCAAACCATACAAGCCTATTTCAGCCAAAAGCAGGGAGAAGCCTCTGTAAAAAACAAAGAAGAAGGAGAAGCTTTCCTTGCGCAAAACAAGGATAAGGAAGGCGTTACCACCTTGCCGAGCGGATTGCAATATGAAATATTGAAAGAAGGCAATGGTCCGAAACCAAAAGCTACCGACCGCGTAACAACGCATTACCACGGCACGCTGATTGACGGCACCGTTTTCGACAGTTCCGTGCAAAGAGGACAACCCGCCACCTTTGGCGTGAATCAGGTCATCAAAGGATGGGTGGAAGCCTTGCAATTGATGCCCGTAGGTTCGAAATGGAGACTCTATATCCCCTCGGAGTTGGCTTATGGTACACAGGGCGCGGGCGGCAGCATCGAGCCCAATTCGGCATTGATTTTCGACGTCGAACTTCTCGGAATAGAATAAAAAAAGAAGATTAACAAATAAAATTCATTAAAAAACAAAGATTTAAGTATGAAAAAGAATTGTTTCTGCGCACTTGGCGCGTTATTAATCGGAGGGTTGGCCCTTGTATCTTGCAACGGAACCGCACCGAAAGCATCCCTCAAAAATTCGGTTGACAGCCTTTCTTACGCTTACGGCGTCAATTTGACCACACAGGGAGGATTGCAGCAATATCTCGAACGAACCGAAATATTGACCAGCACCTCGAGCATTGATTACGAATATCAAATGAAAATCGCCGGAGCCGACTCTACCCAGAAAATCGGGTTAGAAAAGGAATACAAAGCCAAATTGGATTCGGTGAAGAAAATCAGCGCACCCAAATTAGCCCAATTCCTTAAAGGTTTGACCGAAGCGTTCAACAACGGAAAAGAAAAATCGGCTTACTACCAAGGGTTAAGCATCGGACAACAAATTTCGCAACAAATGGTGCCCCAATTCAATGAGTCCATATTCGCCGACGACACCACAAAAAAAGCCAACAACAGCCAAGTCCTCGCCGGTATTCTCGAAGTGTTGAAAAACGACAAATTAGCCATTGAACAATCTGTTACAGCCGAGCTTATTCAATCGACCGCTAAAGCAGCAGAAGAAAAAGCTCAGGCGAAACGCGAAGAAGAACTCAAGGTACAGTACAAAGATTCCATTGCCGCCGGCGAAAAATTCTTGGAAGAAAATGCAAAACGCCCCGAAGTTGTTACTTTGCCCAGCGGATTGCAATATGAAATCCTCAGAAAAGGCAACGGCCCCATCCCCACAGAGACCGACCGCGTGGTTGTGGATTATCACGGAACGCTGCTCAACGGTACCGTGTTCGACAGCTCCGTACAGAGAAAACAACCCGCTACCTTTGGCGTAACCCAAGTGATCAAAGGATGGACGGAAGCCTTGAAATTGATGCCCGTAGGTTCGAAATGGAAACTCTATGTTCCTTATGACCTTGCTTACGGCGCACAAGACAGGGGTACCATCAAACCTTTCTCTACTCTTATTTTTGAAGTGGATTTGAAAAGCATCGAAAAGAAATAATAAATCGTTATAGATTGATTATTAGTGATATAAAAAATAAGAGGTGGCTTTGTAAAGTCGCCTCTTATTTTTTATGCGGCCTATCGAGGCGCTATTCTAAAGACGAGGCACGCTAAGTCTTTACCGTTGGACGGTTACGAAAACAACCCCGAAATCGGCACAGCCAATTTCGGGGTTGCGATGATCGAGGGCTTAAAAACCTTTTATCAGTTATTTTCCGGCCGCAATTTGCGAACTACGGCTCCCGTGCGCCACATTTCACTGTCGCGGAGGGCTTTCAACTCTTCTTCGAGTTTCACGCGGTAATCGGGTTGCGAATTGGAGTCGATAGAACGTTGCGCCTCGTTTCCGCTGGCTACTTCGTTGTACAGCTTTTCAAAAACGGGCTTGGCCGCATCGTGGAAAGGACCCATCCAGTCGAGCGCTCCGCGTTGTGCGGTGGTCGAGCAGTTGGCGTACATCCAATCCATCCCGTTGGCGGCGAAAAGCGGCATAAGCGACTGGGTCAGTTCTTCTACGGTTTCGTTGAAGGCTTCCGACGGGGTGTGGCCGTGTTCGCGAAGCACTTCGTATTGTGCCAATAGCAAACCCTGTATGGCGCCCATCAGCGTACCGCGTTCGCCGGTCAAATCGGAATAAACTTCGCGTTTGAACGTTGTTTCGAACAAATAACCCGAACCGACGCCGATACCCAAGGCGATAACGCGGTCTTTGGCTTTTCCGGTTGCGTCTTGGAAAATAGCGTAGCTGGAGTTCAACCCTCTGTTTTCGAGAAACATGGTGCGGAGGCTTGTGCCCGAACCTTTCGGGGCGACGAGGATTACATCCACATCGGCCGGAGGGATAATTCCTGTGCGTTCTTTGAAGGTGATGCCGAAACCGTGCGAAAAATAGAGGGCTTTACCCGCCGTCAGATGTTTTTTTACGGTCGGCCAAACGGTAATCTGTGCCGCATCGGACAACAAATATTGAATGATTGTGCCGCGCTTGCAAGCTTCTTCGATTTCGAAAAGCGTTTCACCCGGCACCCAGCCGTCGGCAACGGCTTTGTCCCATGTTTTGCTGTCTTTGCGTTGGCCGACGATAACATTAAAACCGTTATCGCGCAGGTTGAGCGATTGTCCCGGACCTTGTACTCCGTAACCTATAACGGCTATCGTTTCGTTTTTAAGCACTTCACGCGCTTTACTCAAAGGAAATTCCTCGCGGGTAACGACGTTTTCTTCTATCCCGCCAAAATTCATTTTTGCCATGTTTGTTTGTTTTTAAAGCCGTTTCCCGACACAAAGCCGAAACGCGGCAAGATATATTAAAAATTTAATGTTTGTGCTCTTTCTTTTCTTCTTCGCGTTTGGAAAGCATATCGCTCAATCGTTCGACCTTCGATTTGGTGATGGCCACACGCCCCGAACGGATAAACTGCAATACGCCAATACTTTGGCTTAACTCTTCGAACAAAGCCTGTGTGTCTTTGTAATGCCCTGTTTTTTGAATGACGGTCGCATGTTCGCTAACGTCTAAGATACGGGCATTGTGTTTGCGCACCAATTTTTCCACCATATTGGTAGCCAACAGCTTGGATGTTTCTATCTTATAAAGCGCAATTTCCTGATGCACCAATTCGGCGTTGATATTGTAATATGCTTTCAAGATATCGACGCGCTTATCGATTTGGCGCACCAATTTTTTCATCGCTTCTTCGGATTCGGAAAACGCGGTGATGGTGAACTTATGAATGCCTTGTATGGCGGAAGGCGATACCGATAATGTTTCGATATTGATCTGCCTGCGCGTGAAGATGGTGGTAATCTGGTTCAAGACGCCGACTGCGTTTTCGGAGAAAACCGTAATGGTATATAAAGTTTTTTCTTCCATAATCGTAAAATATTAAATCGTATGACCGTTTCCCAACAAAATATTGGTTACGCAAGTACCGGCAGGAATCATCGGATAAACCATTCCTTTTGTTTCCACCTCAACGTCGAGCAGGTAAGACCCTTTGTGAGTCAGCATCTCTTCGATAGCGGCATCCAAATCCTTACGCTCGGTAACCTTTTTCCCTTTTATCCCGTAAGCATCGGCTATCTTGATGAAATCGGGGTTTTTCATGCGTGTTTCCGAATAGCGTTCGTCGAAGAACAACTCCTGCCACTGGCGCACCATTCCCAGAAAATTATTGTTCAGCAAAATAATTTTCACGTCAACGCCATGTTCCATAATGGTTCCAAATTCCTGAATGGTCATCTGCAATCCGCCGTCGCCTACGAAAACGCAAACCGTACGGTCGGGCGCTCCGTATTTCGCGCCGATTGCGGCGGGTAATCCAAATCCCATTGTTCCCAAACCGCCGGAGGTAACCATGCTTCGCGTCTGAGTGTATTTGAAATAGCGGGTTCCCATCATCTGGTTTTGCCCCACGTCGGTAACACAAATGGCCTTGTTTCCGGTGGATTCCGTTACTTTATTGACTACTTCGCCCATTTTTATCGCCCCTTCCGCCGGATACAATTCTTCTTTAATCACACAATCGTACTCTTTCTCGTAGAGCGGTTTAAATTCGTCGATCCAGTCGGTATGGGAATTTTCTTCCATCAAAGCGCTTACCAAAGGTAAGGTTTGTTTTGCGTTGCCGAGAACTTTTACCGTAGTTTTCACATTTTTGTCCATTTCGGCGCGGTCGATATCGAAATGGATGACCTTCGCCTGCTTGGCATAAGTATTCAAATCGCCTGTAACGCGGTCGTCGAAGCGCATTCCGATAGCGATCAGCACATCACATTCGTTTGTCTTCAGATTGGGGGCGATGTTTCCGTGCATCCCCAGCATCCCCATGTTCAGCGGATGATCGGACGGAAGGGCCGATAAGCCCAAAATGGTGGAACCGAAGGGGATATTCCCTTTTTCGAGGAAAGCGATCGTCTCTTTTTCGGCATTGCCGAGGATGACGCCTTGTCCTACCAAAGCCAAAGGCTTTTTTGCTTGGTTGATGAGTTCGGCCGCCTGTTTTATCTTTTCCAAACACGGTTCGGTTTCGGGTTGATAACTGCGCAGGAAGGTCGTTTTCTCATACGCATAGCCGCACTTTTGGGTTTGCGCGTCTTTTGCGATGTCGAGTACTACGGCTCCGGGTCTTCCGCTTGAAGCGATATAAAAAGCCCGCGATACCGCCCACGGGATATCTTCCACGCGCCGGATTTGATAGGCCCATTTCGTTACAGGCTGCGTTACTCCGATAACATCTGCTTCCTGAAAAGCGTCGGAACCCAATAGCGAAGATGAGACCTGTCCGGAAATAACCACCAAGGGCGTACTGTCCATCATTGCATCGGTAATGCCGGTGATGGCATTGGTTGCGCCGGGTCCCGAAGTTACAAGCGCCACTCCTACTTTTTTAGAAACCCTCGCGTAGCCCTGCGCGGCATGCAAAGCGCCCTGCTCGTGGCGGACAAGTATGTGCTTTATGTCGTTTTTGTGATCGTACAACGCATCGAATACGGGCATGATAGCGCCGCCCGGATAGCCGAAAATGGTATCTACCCCTTCGGCCAACAGCGAACGAATCAGAGCTTCGCTGCCCGATAAAACGGGATGGTTCGTATGTTCTTCTTTCATTGAAATCTATTGAAACTTGTTTTTTTTAATCCATTATTCTAATTGCTCCCAAATCGGCCGAGCTGACAAGGGCGGCGTATGCTTTCAGGGCTTTCGACACCTGTCTGTCGCGCACCGGTTTGAACGCTTTATTTCCTTTTATGTTTTCCGCTTCCCTGCGTTTGTCGAGTTCCTCATCGGATATTTTCAGGTTGATGCTTCGCTTGGGAATATCGATCTCAATCGTATCGCCGTCCCTCACCAAACCGATAGCGCCGCCGGCCGCTGCTTCGGGCGAAATGTGACCGATGGACAAGCCCGATGTACCGCCGGAAAAACGCCCGTCGGTGATCAACGCGCACTCTTTGCCCAAATGGCGGGCTTTGATGTATGAAGTAGGGTAGAGCATTTCCTGCATTCCGGGACCGCCTTTGGGCCCTTCATACACAATAACGACCACATCGCCCGACTGCACTTTCCCGTTGAGGATACCTTCGCAAGCGTCGTCCTGCGAATGAAAAACTTGGGCTGTGCCGGAAAATTTCCAGATGCTCTCGTCCACACCGGCTGTCTTGACGACGCAACCGTCGAGGGCGATGTTTCCTTTCAGGACAGCCAACCCGCCGTCTTTGCTGTAAGCATGTTCCAAGTCGCGGATGCAACCGTTCTCGCGGTCGGTATCGAGCGCGGCATAGCGTTCGTTTTGCGACCCCATCACCAAATTGAAACGCTGTGCGGGCGCCGAAGAATAAATATCTTTTGCATCTTCCGATACGTCCTGTGTTGTAACGGAATATTTTTCGGCGGCCTCTGCTAACGACATCCCATCGACGCGCCCCGCCGATGTGTCAATCAAACCGCCTTTGGCCAATTCGCCAAGGATATTCAAAATTCCACCGGCACGGTTCACATCCTGAATGTGGTATTTTTTTGTGTTGGGCGCAACCTTGCAGATGCAGGGAACTTTGCGCGACAAAGCGTCTATATCGTCCATTGTAAAAACGACTTCCGCTTCACGGGCAATTGCCAACAGATGCAGAATGGTATTGGTGGAACCGCCCATCGCAATATCGAGCGACATGGCATTGAGGAAAGCGTTCCGCGAGGCAATGCTTCTCGGTAAAACGCTCTCGTCGCCGTCGGCATAATAACGATACGCATTTTCTACGATTTGCCGCGCCGCTTTTTTGAACAGTTTTATCCTGTTGGCGTGTGTAGCAACGATGGTGCCGTTTCCGGGCAAAGCCAAGCCGATAGCCTCGTTCAGGCAGTTCATTGAATTTGCCGTGAACATTCCCGAACAGGATCCGCAGGTAGGGCAAGCCAAGCGTTCGAGATCCAGCACTCGTTTATCGGAAACGGATTCGTCGGCCGACTCAATCATAGCGTCAATCAAATCCACTTGTTGGCCGTCTATTTTCCCGGCTTCCATCGGCCCTCCCGATACAAAAATCGAAGGAATGTTCAGTCGCATGGCCGCCATGAGCATTCCCGGAGTTATCTTGTCGCAATTGCTGATGCAAACCAAAGCGTCGGCCTTGTGCGCATTGACCATGTATTCCACCGAATCGGCGATTAAGTCGCGCGACGGAAGTGAGTACAGCATGCCGTCGTGTCCCATGGCAATGCCGTCGTCCACGGCAATCGTATTAAACTCGGCGGCAAAACACCCCAGTTTCTCAATTTCGGCTTTCACCACCTGCCCTATTTCGTGCAGATGCACGTGTCCCGGCACAAATTGCGTGAACGAGTTCGCTATTGCGATAATCGGTTTACCCATTTGTTCTTCGGTCATGCCGTTGGCATGCCAAAGCGCCCGCGCTCCCGCCATAAGACGCGAAGAACGGTCGCCCCTGAAAGGTTTTTTATTCGTAGATGAATGCTCCTTGTCTGCCATATTCTTAATTATTCAAATAATTGATATTGTGATAATTAAAGCGCATGTATGAATTTTACAATCCATTCGCCGACTTCGCTTGTCGAGTAGGCTGTTGCACCGTCGGCAATATCTTCGGTAACGATGCCGGCATCCATACTGGCGGTTACGGCCTGACGGATAACGGTAGCCTCTTCCGTCCGGTTAAAGGCATATTCGAACATCAACGCGGAAGAAAGGATGGTGGCTAACGGATTCGCGATATTTTTTCCTGCGGCTTGCGGATAAGAGCCGTGAATGGGCTCGAAAACCGAGGTGTGCAGACCGATGGACGCCGAAGGCAACATGCCCAGCGATCCGGTAATAACGGATGCCTCATCGGTAAGGATATCGCCGAAGAGGTTTTCGGTAACCAGCACATCGAAACTTTTCGGCCATTGAATGATGCGCATGGCTGCATTGTCCACAAACATAAATTCGGTCTCTATTTCGGGATATTGCGGGGCAATTTCCTGCGCGATTTGCCTCCACAGCCGCGACGTGGCGATAACGTTCGCCTTATCGACAACGGTAACTTTCTTGCGGCGTTGTCCGGCAAATTTGTAGGCCAAGTGCAGGATGCGCTCCACCTCTTCGCGGGTATAAACGCAAGTGTCGTAAGCGGTGTTACCGTCTTCGCTGCGTCCTTGCGGACGGCCGAAATACATTCCGCCGGTCAGTTCGCGGATGCAGACAAAATCGGCACCGTTTACCAAGTCGGCGCGAAGCGGCGATTTATGAATCAGCGACGGGAAAGTACTGACGGGGCGGATGTTGGCATACAATCCCAAATTTTTGCGCATTTTCAGCAAACCTTGTTCGGGTCGGACTTTGGCATTCGGGTTGTTATCAAATTCGGGCGATCCGATAGCGCCGAAAAGCACCGCGTCGGACTCCATACAGATTTTATGCGTCTCATCGGGATACGGATTTCCCGTTTGGCGGATGGCGCAGGCGCCGACAATTCCTTCTTTATACGTTAATTCGTGTCCGAATTTTTCACAAACGGCTTTTGTTACGTCCAAAGCCTGTTTCACAATTTCAGGGCCGATTCCGTCGCCCGCAAGCACAGCTATATTTAATTTCATTATGATAGATATTTTTTGTTATGGCAATTGAAGATTTTTAAACGTCGGGATATTTCCGCTCTCAATCATATTCAGCATTTTCATCGTCGCCTTAATGGCAGCGGCGGTTTGATCGACATCCAATCCCCTTGTTTTAAAGACTTTACCGTCGAACCTCCAGGTGATGATGGTTTGCACGTAGGCATTTGTTTTCCCTCCCGGAGGAATAACAACCACATAATCGAGCAAATCGGGAATGGGTTTACCCAGCGATTGGTAAATTTTATACATTGCTTTCGAAAATGCGTGGTATTGTCCATCGCCCGCCGCGGTCTGCTGATATTCCTCCCCTTTTATGGAGAGTTTCACGGTCGCTGTAGGGCGCAGTCCGTCGGTCAGCGTCAGCGAATAATTGAGCATGCGGATATCCTGATTTTCGACGCCGTTTTTCAGGATGTCGGAAATGATATAGGGCAATTCGTCGATGCTGACCGATTGTTTTTTGTCGCCCAGTTCGATAACGCGGGCGGTTACTTTTTTCATCGTATCTTCATCAATATCGATACCCAATGCTTGGAGATTTTTGATGATATTCGCTTTGCCGGATGTTTTCCCCAAGGCATATTCGCGTTCACGGCCAAAGCGTTCGGGTGAAAGATAGCTTGCGTACAGGTTTCTTTTTTTGTCCCCGTCGGCATGAATTCCCGCTACCTGCGTGAAAACATTGTCGCCTATGACCGGTCGGTTGTTGGGGATGCGCACGCCCGAATAACTCTCCACAATCTTGCTGATGTGGTAAACGTTTTGCTCCTTGACCTTGGTTTGCAGTTTCAAATGGTCGTGAATGACCGCGATAACGCTGGTCAGCGGCGCGTTTCCGGCACGTTCTCCCAATCCGTTCACAGTTACATGCACGCCGTGAACGCCCGCTTTTACGGCTTCGAAAACGTTAGCCACAGCAAAATCGTAATCGTTATGGGCATGAAAATCGAAATGCACTCCGGGATAACGGGAAATCATTTTTTTGCAAAATTCTGCCGTGTCGTCAGGGCTCAGAACGCCAAGCGTATCGGGGAGCATGAAACGAAGCACGGGCTCATTTTTCAACCCGTCCATCATCTGAAAAACGTAATCTTGCGAATCGCGCATCCCGTTCGACCAGTCTTCAAGATAAATATTCACCTTGATTCCCATCCGCTGCGCATAACCTATCACCTCTTTGATATCTTTGAGATGATCCTCGGCCGTCTTCCCAAGTTGGTATTTGCAATGCTTTTCGGAGCCTTTGCAAAGGAGATTTACCACGCGGCATCCGGCATTTTTTATCCATTCGAGCGAAACGGTGCCATCTACAAAGCCGAGGACTTCCACCCGATCGAGGTGTCCATGCTCGGTAGCCCATTGCACGACTTTTTTCACCGATTCGTATTCGCCGTCCGACACGCGGGCAGACGCTATTTCTATTCGGTCCACGCACAATTCTTCGAGCAACAGGCGTGCGATACTGACTTTTTCGGGGGAAGCGAAAGATACTCCCGAAGTCTGTTCGCCGTCGCGAAGCGTGGTGTCCATAATTTCAACCGAAGTCTTCATCTTCTTTTTAGTAAGCGAATACACGCTGTTTTTCGTAGGATTCAATTTTGTTTTTGTTCGACAGCAGGAAGTCGATATCGTCTAACCCGTTGAGCAAACACGTTTTTTTGTAGGAATTTATTTTGAACGATTCGCTTTTTCCTGTTTTGTTGTCCGTGATGGTTTGCGCTTCGAGATTCACAGTCAGCGTTGTTTTGGGGTCTTCTCCGATGCTCGTAAATATCCCGGCCAAAAATTCGGGACTGATGATAACGGGCAATATACCGTTGTTTAGCGCATTATTGCGGAAAATGTCGGCAAAGAAACTCGATACAACGACTTTGAATCCGTATCCGGCTATTGCCCATGCGGCATGTTCGCGGCTGGACCCGCTGCCGAAATTTTTTCCGGCAACCAATATTTGTCCGCTGTACAGAGGGTTGTTTAACACAAAATCTTTTTTAGGTTCACCCGACTTTTCGTAACGCCAATCGGCAAAAAGATTGTTACCAAAACCATCGCGGGTTGTAGCTTTGAGAAACCGGGCAGGAATTATCTGGTCGGTATCGACATTCTCGATAGGCAGCGGCACGACTGTACTTGTCAGTTTTGTGAATTTTTGCATATTGTTTTTATTTTATGGATTCTATGAATCAGATGTTTCATTGATTATCTTAATCAACTAAAACGCTCTGGGGTCAGTAATCTTACCCGTAACTGCTGCTGCTGCGGCAACCAAAGGTCCGGCCAATATTGTGCGGGCGCCCGGACCTTGACGTCCTTCAAAATTGCGGTTGGAGGTCGAAACGGCATATTTTCCGGCCGGCACTTTGTCGTCGTTCATCGCTAAACAAGCCGAGCAACCGGGTTGACGCAGTTCGAAACCGGCCTCTTCGAGAATTTTATCGATGCCCTCCGCCTCGATTTGTTTGCGTACCTGCCAACTTCCCGGAACAAGCCATACCGTTACACGGTCGGCTTTGCGTTTTCCCTTTACGAAGTTGGCGAAAGCGCGGAAATCTTCGATGCGCCCGTTAGTGCAACTGCCGACGAACACGTAATCAATGGGTTTGCCTTCGAGTTTTTCGCCCGCAGAAAAACCCATGTATTGCAGCGATTTCTCGAAGGATTTCTTTCCGGCCTCGTCAATATCTTTTAAGGCCGGAATAGAGCCGTTTATCGACATTCCCATTCCGGGATTGGTGCCGTAAGTGATCATCGGTTTTATTAAAGCGCAATCGAAATGCACTTCCTTATCGAAATTCGCGCCTTCATCCGTTTTCAGCGTTTTCCAATACGCTAATGCGGCTTCCCATCTTTCCCCTTTCGGGGCAAATTCGCGCCCTTTCACGTAATTGAAGGTGGTATCGTCGGGTGCAATCAACCCGCCGCGGGCGCCCATCTCGATACTCAAATTGCACAGTGTCATGCGTTCTTCCATCGACAAACCGCGGATAACGGATCCCGAATATTCCACAAAATATCCGGTTGCGCCGCCTGTGGTCAGTTGGGAAATCATATACAAGGCGATATCTTTTGCGCCGACACCGTCCTGCAATTTACCCTCGAAATGGATGCGCATGGTTTTCGGACGGGTTTGCAGGATGCATTGCGATGCAAGCACCATTTCCACCTCGCTGGTGCCGATACCGAAAGCTATGGCGCCAAAAGCTCCGTGAGTGGAGGTGTGGCTGTCGCCGCAGACGATGGTCATGCCCGGCTGGGTATAGCCGTTTTCGGGGCCGACAACATGAACGATTCCGTTTTTCGGATGGCCCAACCCGTAGTAGGTCAGCCCAAAATCCGCAGCGTTTTTAGCCAATGTATCCACCTGAAAACGGGAAACTTCGTCGCGGATAGGCCGGTCTTGATTCATCGTTGGGATGTTGTGGTCGGCGGTCAATGTGGTCTGTTGCGGACGAAAAACGTTCAGCCCGCGCTTGCGCAATCCCGCAAAAGCCTGTGGGCTGGTTACTTCGTGACACAAGTGACGGTCGATATACAACTGTGTTGGCCCGTCTTGGACGCTTGTAACCACGTGAGCGTCCCATATCTTATCGAAAAGGGTTTTGGCGGTTTTATTTTCTGATTCTGATGTCATAATACAATAAATATTAGCAATTTTACAACGGATGTCTGATTATTCTACAAATTTATTTACGGCGTCAATAAACGCTTCGACCGATGCGGCAACGATATCGGTGTTGGCCGAGAAGCCGTAAAACAGCGAGCCTTTGTGTTCCACCTGCATGTGCACTTTCCCCACATCGTCGCTGCCGCGATTGATGGCTTGTATCAGAAATTCCTGAATAACGGTTTCGCGGCTGATAATTTTCTTTACCGCTTTGATAGCCGCATCCACCGGCCCGTTTCCGGTTGCGGATGCTTCGAAATGTTCCCCCGCAATATTTAATCCGATGCTGGCCACGTGGCGAATACCGACGCCACAGGTTACTTGCAGGTACTCCACTTTGATGCGGTGCGATTTGGTTTGGCGGCCAATCATGGAAAGAATGTCGTCGTCTTTGATGTCTTTTTTCTTGTCGGCCAGTTCGAGGAATTTCTGGTAGGCATCGTCCAATTCGTCGTTTTCGAGATGAACGCCCAGCAGGTTCAGACGGCTTTTCAATGCCGCGCGGCCGCTGCGTGCGGTGAGCACAATGGCGTTATCGTCGATGCCTACGTCTTTCGGATCGATGATCTCATAAGTTTGCACGTTTTTCAACACGCCGTCCTGATGGATTCCCGATGAGTGAGCGAAAGCGTTGCGCCCTACAATCGCCTTATTCGGCTGTACAGGCATGCTCATCAACGCCGACACCAAACGGCTGGTGGAATATATTTTCTGTGTGTTGATATTGGTGTCGTAACCCAGTTCTTTGTGGCTTTTCAATGCCATCACGACCTCTTCGAGCGAAGTGTTTCCGGCGCGTTCGCCAATACCGTTAATGGTGGCTTCCACCTGCCGGGCGCCGTTCAACACGCCGGCCAACGAATTAGCGGTAGCCATACCCAAATCCTGATGGCAATGGGTGGAGAGGATGGCGTTCTTCATATCCACGTGGTCGATAAGGTATTTTATTTTTGCGCCGTATTCCTGCGGAAAGCAGTAACCCGTAGTGTCGGGAATGTTTACCACGGTAGCTCCTGCATCGACAACGGCCTGCACCACACGCGCAAGGTATTTGTTCTCGGTGCGTCCGGCATCTTCGGCATAAAATTCCACGTCGTCCACATAATTACGCGCAAGTTTCACGGCGTAAACGGCGCGTTCGATGATCTCTTCGGGATTGGAGTTGAACTTATACTTAATATGGAAATCGGAAGTCCCGATTCCCGTATGAATGCGTTTGCGCTTGGCATATTTAAGGGCTTCGGCCGCCACTTCGATGTCTTTGTCCACAGCGCGTGTAAGGGCGCAGATCACCGGCCATGTAACCGATTTGGAAATTTCCACTACGGAATTGAAATCGCCCGGACTCGAGATGGGGAAACCCGCTTCTATCACATCAACGCCCAACAATTCCAATGCCTTGGCAACCTGAATCTTCTCAATCGTATTCAATTGACATCCGGGAACTTGTTCTCCGTCCCGCAAAGTGGTGTCAAAAATATATACTTTTTCCATTTTATAATTTTATTTTATTTTCGTCTCCCGTGTAAGAAAAAAACCTTCCCCACATGTGTGTGAGAAAGGCTTCAATCTTTTCAACTATATCATCTTCATATTGATACGTCAATCTCACACACTGAATGACTCCAGTAGTAGAATGGAAATGACGAGAATATCAATATTATTGTTGTTCATAATCGGTTTAAAACACTTTATTTTTTTGAATTGGATGCAAAGTAAAAGCAAAAAAACCAAACTGCAAAATGTTTTTCTCTTTTTTCTCTGTTAAAATTACATTTTTCTTATTTTACCGTCCCGCAAGTTACAATTTTTGATTTATCTTATCCGAAATCGTCGAACATCAACATTTCGGGCGGAACGCCAAGATTGTCGAGCATCCCCTTCACGGCGTTAGCCATCGGACCGGGGCCGCACATGTAGTATTCGATATCTTCGGGCTCGTCGTGGTTTTTCAGGTAATTGTCGAAAATGACCTGATGCACAAAACCCGGAGTATATTTCACGCCTGCTGCGTCGGCGGCGGGATCGGGACGGTCGAGCGCAAGGTGGAACGAGAAATTCGGAAAATCTTTTTCCAACTGCAAAAAGTCTTCGAGATAGAAAACCTCATTCAACGCGCGTGCGCCATAGAAATACGACATTTTGCGATCGCGAACTTGAAGGGTTTTGGTCAAATGCATAATCTGTGCGCGAAGGGGCGCCATTCCCGCACCTCCGCCAATCCACATCATCTCTCTTTTGGAATCGAAAATGGGGTGAAAATCACCGTAAGGCCCGCTCATGAGTACTTTATCGCCCTCTTTGAGCGAGAAAATAAACGACGATGCGATACCCGGAGGAACCTGTTTGAACGAGCCTGTGGCGCGGTCGAAAGGCGGCGTTGCGATGCGTACATTGAGTGTAATGCGGTCGCCCTCTGCCGGATAGTTTGCCATCGAATAGGCGCGGATGGTTTCGGCGGTGTTGGTGCTGGTCAAATCCCACATCTTGTTTTTGTCCCATTCGGGGCGGAAACGGTCTTCCACAGCGTAATCGCGGTACGAAACGCTGTATTTCGGGATTTTTATCTGCGCATAACTGCCCGGCACGAAATTCATGTGCTCGCCCTGCGGCAGCGCAACGATAAACTCTTTGATGTAGGTCGAAACATTGCGGTTCGACACGACTTCGCACTCCCATTCTTTGACGCCAAAAACCTCTTCGGGAATCAAGACGGACAAGTTTTCCTTTACCTTCACCTGACAACTCAAACGCCAATGCGCCTGTTGTTCTTTCCGACTGAAATGGCCTTTTTCCGTCGGCAAAATCTCTCCACCGCCTTCTATCACCCGGCAACGGCATTGCCCACAGGTTCCGCTGCCGCCACAGGCAGAAGAAAGGAAGATATTTTGTGATTGCAAGGTGTTCAACAATGTACCTCCCATTGGCACATCCAAATCTTTCGAACCGTTGATTCCGATATTCACATTACCGGACGGTATCAATTTCGATTTGGCCACCAAAATAATCACAACGAGAATCAGGATGATCACCAAGAAGACCACAACGCTTGCAACAATCGTCAATCCTGCCGCATTCAACAATACACTCATTTCTTATTATTTATTTGCAATCTTTTTTTACTCTATTTATTTGAAATTCGCCTAAATGTTTATTCCTGAAAAGCTCATGAATCCAATCGCCATCAGAGCGGTGATGATGAAGGTTATACCCAGACCTTTCAGGGGCTTGGGTACATTGGAATACTCCAACTTTTCGCGAATAGCGGCCATGCCGACAATCGCCAGCAGCCAGCCGATACCGGAACCGAAAGCGTAAGCGGTGGCTATGCCGATGTTGGGAAACTCGCGCTGCTGCATGAAGAGCGACCCCCCCAGTATGGCGCAGTTCACGGCGATGAGCGGCAGGAATATTCCCAACGATAAATACAAGGCCGGACTGAAACGCTCGATAATCATCTCTACGAGCTGCACAACCGATGCGATGACCGCAATAAAAATCAGAAGGCTGAAAACGCTCAAATCCACATCTTTATACTCATCGCCAAACCAAGCCAGCGCCCCGCCTTTCAATACGTAATTTTCAATCAGGTAATTCAACGGCAAGGTCAGCACAAGCACAAACGTTACCGCTATACCTAATCCCAAGGCCGTTTTTACATTTTTCGACACAGCCAAAAACGAACACATACCCAAAAAGTATGCGAAAACCATGTTATCGACAAATATTGACCGTACAATTATATTAATGGCATCCATATCCGATATTTATATTAGTTTGACTCCTCCTGAAGGTCTTTGTTTCGGGCGCGGTGTATCCAAATGATACAGGCCACAATCAATATCGCCATCGGGGCGAGCATCATTAATCCGTTGTCTTTGTATCCGGCGTCGTAAACACATTGGGGTATTACCTTGTGTCCGAAAAGCGATCCCGAACCGAGCAATTCGCGGAAAAAACCGACAGCGACCAAAATCCAGCCGTAACCCAACCCGTTTCCGATTCCGTCCAAAAACGACGGCCACGGACCATTCCCCAATGCAAACGCTTCGAGGCGTCCCATCAAAATGCAATTGGTAACGATCAAGCCCACGAAAACCGATAACTGCTTGTTCACATCATAAGCAAAGGCTTTCAGAACCTCGCTCACAAGGGTAACAAGCGCGGCGGCAACCACTAACTGCACGATAATCCGGATGCGGTTGGGGATGGTTTTCCGCAACAACGAAATGATAACGTTGGCAAAGGCAACCACAACCGTAACGGATATAGCCATGACTACCGCCGGTTCGAGCTTGGATGTAACCGCCAAAGCCGAGCAAATGCCGAGCACTTGCACGATGACGGGGTTATTTTTATTCAGCGGCCCCAGAAGAACCTCTTTTGTTTTATTGGATAAAGCCATAATTCAATTTCTTTATAAACGTCTTTTTGCGAATTATTGAGCCGAATGTAATTTCAGTAAAAAATCTTTGTATTTTCCCACACTATCAAGCAACATGTCGTCAACCCCCCTGCTGGTAATGGTTCCCCCGGAGATACCATCGACATAATCGCGGTCGGACACCGAACGCCCCGGTTTTACCACGGCGACGGACGAAAACCCGCCGGCATTGAAGAGATGCTTGCCTTCGAACTGATTGCGGAAATGGGGTGTTACAATTTCAGCCCCAAGACCGGGCGTTTCGGAGGCATGGCTGAAGTCTGCCCCGTAAATCGAATTGCCGTCGGCGTCAATGGCAAGGTATCCCCAAATAAGTCCCCACAGCCCTTTCCCGGCCATTGGGATGACAAATTTTTTCACGCCGTCTATCTCTGCTTCAAAAACGGGAAGCCCTTTGCTGGCGTCTTTCGCAATATCGGTTCCAAAAGCGGGATCATTAGCGCCTACGCCCTCCGTGCCTTCCTCTACTGACCCGTCGGCTTTTATCAGATAGGCATTTTTTATCACCTCATTGTATTTCGCTTCGGCAGAATTTGCGGGGATATCCAAACGCAACGAACGGAGTATCTGTTGCATTTTATCGATATTCTCGTTTTTGATTTGCTTATCTTTCAACACTTGGTGCGTGAAAGCCAGCGCCACGGCAACAATAATCACCATAACGGAAGCGTAAACGATCGTATATGTACTGCCTTCTCTGTTCATTTTTCAACTCCTTTCCGGTTTTTCACGGCAACCCTCTTCATGCGCCGTTTGATATTGGCATCCACCACGTAGAAATCAATGAGCGGGGCAAATGCGTTCATCAGCAATATCGACAACATCATCCCTTCGGGATATCCGGGATTAAATACGCGGATCGTTATGGCGATCAACCCGATGAGGAATCCGTAAATCCATTTGCCTTTCTCCGTCCGCGCCGAGGTAACGGGATCCGTAGCCATAAACACGGCTCCGAATGCAAAACCGCCCAGCAGGAAATGATATTCCATCGGCATTTCCATGATGGCGTTTGAGGCGAACAGATTGACTGAAACGATAGCGACTACACCTCCAATAAAAACAGAAAGTATTGTTTTCCAGCTTCCTACGCCGGTAACAATAAGGATAAACGCCCCCAGCAGGATGGCAAACGTGGAGACCTCGCCTGCCGAACCGGGGATGAATCCCCAAAACATATCGCTTAGCGACAAAGGTTGTCCCACAGCATTCGTGAAGCTAAACGACACGAAGCTGTCCGCTCCGGTGGTGGCAATCTGCCCCAGCGGCGTTGCACCGGTAAAACCGTCAACGGTTTGGGCTACGCCATTCGCCATTTCGGGATTACCTGCTCCGAAAGAGCCTTGGGTGCGGATCCAAACCTTGTCGCCCGACATTTTCGACGGATAGGCGAAAAACAAAAAGGCACGCGCCATCAACGCAACGTTAAAAATATTATAACCCGTTCCTCCGAACACTTCTTTGGCAAAAATCACCGAGAAAGCCGTGGCTACAGCTATCATCCAGAGCGGCGTATCGACGGGCAAAATCATCGGGATGAGGATCCCCGAAACAAGAAATCCTTCGGCAACCTCCTCCTTTTTGTATTGCGCCGAAGCAAATTCGATTCCCAGTCCCACAACGTAGGCTACGATGATTTGCGGCAGCATCGACAACAGGCCGTAAAAGAATGTTTCCAAAAAACCGGCCTTGGCCCCTATCACCAAAAAATGCTGGTATCCGATGTTATACATCCCAAACAGCAGGGCCGGTATCAAGGCCAAGATGACGATACTCATCGTCCGCTTTGAATCGCGGGCATCGTGAATATGGACTCCCGAACGCGACGTGGTGTCGGGTACGAAAAGGAAAGTCTCGAAAGCCTCGAATACGGAATGAAAGGCCTGAAACTTACCCCCTTTCTCGAAATGGGGCTTTATTTTTTCTATGTATTTCCTTATCACCTTCAATTATGATTGATTTATCTGTTATCTGTATGATTATCAAATGTTTTATTCCATCTCTTTGCGGAGCAAATCCAGTCCCTTGCGAACGATGCGCTGAATTTCCAACTTCGAAGTATCGACAAATTCACAAAGGGCGAAATCTTCGGGGGCAACTTCGTAAATCCCCAGATTCTCCATCTTGTCGATGTTGAACGCGATAATGGATTTGAGCAAGGGTTCGGGATAGATGTCCATCGGGAACACTTTATCGTATTCGTTGGAAACGATGATAGCGCGGGAACCACCCAAAATACGTGCATCGAGACGGTATCTCTTTTTCAAATGCGGATAGGTGCAGCCCGCGCTGTAGCGATTCGGCGAGAGCGAAGCCCATCCCAGCGTTTCGTGAACGTTTTTCCCTTCGGGTATCACGGTTATTTGTGAATCGTAGGCGCGGAGCGAGCCGTCTCTGTCTATCTTTGTGCCGGTCAGCACGTTACCGCTGATATACCGCAGGGGTATCCCTTCGGTTACATTGTCTTCGAAAAGCGAAGAAAGCTGTGTGCCGACAGCTATTCTATAATATCCGGTATGTTTCACTTCCGAACCGGAAAGGGCGACTACGCGGGTCAAATCTACGATTCCTTTATTAAACAGTCTTCCAATAACGGCAACATCTAACGCATTCAGTGTCCAAACCGTTTCCCCTCGGTTTACCGGTGAAAGATGATTGATTTGAACGCCAACATTTCCCGCGGGATGCGGGCCGTCAAATTCCGTAACCACAACGTTTTTTGCACGGCGCAAATCTTCGTTTTTCGTTTGCGACCGGATGGAAAGATAGACTTTCCCCGGCGTCAGTTTCGCCAAAGCATCCAATCCTGTTTGCAAATCGGCCTCCTGCCCGGCTATGATGAAATCGTATGAAGGAGCTAAAGGAGACGAATCAAATCCGGTAACAAAGATGTCGCGGGGCGTTTTATCGGGGTTGGCTATCACGTCGTAGGGGCGTTGCTTGATTAAAAACCAAATACCTGCTTCCGAAATAGAAGCCTTTACGTCGTCAGCCGAAAGGGCAGAGACCGATTTTTTCCCGAAATCGCGGTACGCTATATCTTCGTCGGCTTTAATTTCTATATACAGAATCCGGCGTTTTTCGCCTCGTTCCACTGCCGCAACAACGCCGCTGACGGGCGAAGCAAACAACAGATCGGGGTGATTCTTGTCGTAAAACAAGGCCGAACCGGCTTTCACCTGCTCTCCTGCTTTAACCGTCATTTTGGGTGTTACGCCATGGAAATCTTCGGGGTAAATCCTGACGATATCGCTCTTTATGATACCTCTAAATACCTCTTGCGGCTCTCCCAACAATGGAATCTGCAAACCTTTTTTTATTTTGATTTTATGGGCCATATCCGGTACAAAAACTTTGCCTTTATTTAAAAAAAAACAGAAAGATAGTATTTTTCCGTTTTTCGCGGCGAAGATATACTTTTTTAGGGTAAAAAACAAGAAAAAGAGCAGATATAGACTTAAAAAAATCACAAAACACAGTTTTTCTGTTGTGTTTATTCATTTCGAATAGACAAAAAAATGTGAAACGTCGGCTTCCGATAAAACAGTCTTAACCCTTTTTTTTTGTTTTTTTGTCGTGTAATACAAAGGATTTTTATACCTTTACTGATATTTTCAATGTAACATTTCTAAAATCTCAGCAAAATGAAAAAATTTTTCTTCTCTACATTATCAAGCGTATTCGCGCTCTCTCTCATTTTTTACTCGTGCGAAATAGAGGATGACGGTAATTCGCCCGAAGACAATAGCCATTCGGAATGGCCAACCACGACGGTCAATTCTTCCATGCCTGCCGGAAAATTAACATTCCTCGCTTTTAATCTTGGTGCAGATAAGACCATGACTGTTGAAGAACAAATTGCCTACGAACCGATCGATAAATACGACGCAACGGTTTACGGCGATCTCTATCAGTGGGGCAGAATTACCGATGGACACGAGAAACGCACAAGCGGAACAACTTTTACTCAATCGCTAACGGACATTCCCGGACACGGGGATTTTATTCTGGGAAATGGTGCTCGTGGACCAATGAATTGGCGCTATTTGGGGAATGATTATTTGTGGGGTGCTACAAAAACCCCCTACGATCCTTGTCCCGATGGGTTCCGTGTTCCAACGCAAGAAGAATGGGCCAGCATTTACGGCGACGAAAGCGGGAATATAGGAGAATGGACAGGAAACGGCTATAAAATTTCCACCGACGGCGGAACAAGCTATACGATGTTTCTGCCCGCAGCCGGATACAGGCACTACGACTACGAATACTCCGGCGGCTTGTTGTACGATCAGGGTGTTGATGGCTCCTATTGGAGTTCTACGGCTCCACTCAAATCGGAAGGTGCTTTTCTTTTTACTTTCACTGATAGAGGCGTGGCTCCGAAAGATTATGGATATCGAGCGCTTGGATTTTCGGTGCGTTGTGTAGCCGACTGAAATTCAGTCAATAACCTTATTATTTTTTCCATTTCAACCTCAAACTGTTGCTCACTACGCTCACGCTACTGAGGGCCATAGCTGCTCCGGCAATCATCGGATTCAGCAGAAATCCGTTTATGGGATACAAAATACCGGCTGCAATGGGGATGCCGATAAGGTTATAGATGAAAGCCCAAAACAGGTTTTGTTTGATGGTCGTTACCGTCGATTTCGAAAGCCGGATCGCCTCCGGAATCTTGGTCAAATCAGACGATATAAGGGTTGTTTTCGCCACATTCATGGCGATATCGCTGCCCTTGCCCATCGCGATGCCCACATCGGCTTGCGCCAAGGCGGCGCTGTCGTTTATGCCGTCGCCCGCCATTGCGACAATCTTCCCCCGCGATTGCAATTCTCTGATGTAATCCGCCTTTTGTCCGGGCAAAACGCCCGCCTCGAAACGGCGGATTCCGGCTTTGGCGGCAATCGCTCTTGCCGTTGTTTCGTTGTCGCCCGTAAGTAAATGGACTTCGATACCCAAATTTCGCAATTCAGCCACCGCTTTCTCCGACGACGGTTTTATGCGGTCGGCAACGGCCAACGCCGCTATCGCCCTCTTGCTGTCGCCAAACAGAATAACCGTTTTTGCTTCGTCTTCCCACAGAAGCGCCTTTTCCCTAATTGAAGGGGCGATTTCGATGTTGTTTTCTTCCAACAATCGGCTACTGCCGACAAAGTAAGTTTCACCTTCAAATAAGGCTTTCGCCCCTTTCCCCGTAATACTCTCGAATTGCGAAACCGAAGAGGCTTCCTCATCCCGCAAATATGCCGCTACAGCTTCGGCAAGCGGATGCTCCGACTGTCTTTCCATTCCGAGAAACACTCGTTTCCATTTCGGATGGACGCCCCAGCCATACTCGTCGGTTACCTCCGGTTTGCCTTCGGTAACGGTTCCCGTTTTATCCAACACGATCGCATTAATCTTCCGCAATACTTCGAGACTCTCGGCGTCTTTTATCAAAATGCCTTTTTCGGCTCCCTTGCCCATCCCAACCATTATCGCCGTAGGTGTGGCCAAGCCCAATGCGCAAGGGCAGGCGATAACCAATACCGTAACCGATGCCAGCAAACCCTGTGTAAAACCGTTGTCGCCGCCCCAAATATTCCAGACGATGAACGCGACGAGCGCTGTTGCTATAACCACCGGAACAAAAATTCCCGCAACTTTATCAACCAATTTCTGCACCGGAGCTTTGCTGTCTTGCGCCTCCCGAACTGTCTTTATGATTTGGGCAAGCAGGGTGTCGCTCCCTACTTTATCGGCCCGAAACCGGAAACTGCCTTTCTGATTGATTGTTCCGGCAAACACTTTGTCTTTTTCCTGCTTCAATACGGCCACAGGCTCGCCGCTCAACAGGCTTTCGTCCACGTATGAAGATCCGCTTTCGACCGTTCCGTCCAATGCGATTTTTTCGCCGGGTTTTACCAAAATGATTTCACCTGCGCCGACCTGTTCAATTGGAGTCTGCATCGGGACACCATCTTCACGAACAACCGTAAGCGTTTTTGGCTGCAACTCCATCAGTTTTTTTATGGCGGAAGAAGCGCTCTCTTTTGCCCTTTCTTCCAATACTTTGCCTAAGAGAACAAAAGCAATAACAACGGCAGCTGCCTCGAAATACACGTGCGGGTGCAATCCTTTATTCATCCAAAATTGAGGTAACAGCACATTGAAAACGCTGAACAGATACGCAACGCCCGTACTCAACGCAACTAAGGTATCCATGTTTGCCGAACGGTGTTTGGCCTGTTTCCATGCATTGATGAAGAAATCGCGCCCGGTCCAGAGGACAACGGGCGTGCTCAACGCCCACATCATATCATTGGCGCAGGGAATGTTCATAAAAAACATGCCTGTCGCCGCTACGGGAAGGGTCAAAACGCTTGCCCAAACGGCTTTTGTCTTTAATTGTTTGAATTTTTGTTGATGGATGGACTCCAAATTTTCCCCGTCCGAAAGGCTTTCATCGATGATTAAATCATAGCCCGCGGACTGTACGGCTTTCCGCATCTCATCGGGACAAATAAGGGTAGGGATGTATGTTATGCTAACTTCGGCGGTCGCTAAATTAACGCCGGCATCAATTACCCCCGTAAGCGAGGACAATGTTTTACCTACATTCGCGGCGCACGAAGCGCAGGCCATATCCAATACAGGAAATGTTTTCTTTATTGTCGGATTGTTTTGCGCTGCCATGTTTTTTATGCCTTTCTAACCGAATTATAAAGTAAACAACAGCGGAAGCGGAAAGTTTCACGTATGTTCAGTTTTCCGCACAAAAAAAGGAAGGCGGCTTAAAGGAAAGATTCCCTCAAGCCGCCTCCGGAATTTTATGAAAAATGGAATAAACTATCTGCTGCGGGTCGAAGATCTTGAACTCGTTGAGTTTGAACTGCTACTGCTGCGGGAAGATGTTGTGGTTCCGCTGCTGCGGGTAGAAGAACTCGACGATGTGCTTACGCTGCTGCTTTTTTCGCTCGAAGATGAACTGCGGGTCGAAGAAGAGCTTGCAGCGGCATTATTGCTTCGGGATGAAGCGCTCACGCTTGAGCTTTCCGAATTACCCGAACTTCTCGAAGAAGATGTCGCAGCGCTGTTGCTACTCTTAACGGAGGAAGAAGTGGCTGTCGCCGGCGTTCTCGTCGAAGACGAACTGCTGCTCGAACTTACCGCTGAACGACTGCTGCCACTGCTCGAAGAAGTAGAGCTATTGCTGTTCCTGACGGAAGTTGAAGTGGTTGTCGCCGGCGTTCTCGTCGAAGACGAACTGCTGCTCGAACTTACCGTTGAGCGGCTGCTGCCGTTGCTCGAAGAAGTCGCCGTAGTAGTAGTACCATTGCTGTTTCTGACAGAGGAATAGCTGGTTGCCGCCGGCGTTCTCGTCGATGACGAACTGTTTGACGAACGACTGTTTTCGTTGTTAGAAGAAGTGGTCGCCGAACTGTTTGACGAACGATTGCTTTCGCTGTTCGAAGAAGTGGTCGCCGAACTGTTGTTGTTTCTGTTGGTCGTTGTATTGGTCGTTGTCGGAGTTCTTGTCGAGGATGAATTGCTGTTCGAGGTTCCCGACGAACGGCTGCTTCCGGAAGAACTGCTGTTGGTTGTTCCTGTATTGCGGGATGTCGAACCGGATGTACTCCTTCCCGTCGTCGAACTCGATGTTGAACTTGAGCGGCTCGAACCGGAAACCGACGAGTTCGACGTTCCGGACGTCCGGCTTGTTCCGCTGGAACGGGGTTGAATCGTGCTCGCACTCGAAGTCTTGGAAACTTCGGGACGATAGACGCTTACCGAGCGGCTGCTAACCGACGAACGTCCGGCGCGGCTTGAGCTCTCCAAACGGCGAACGGTTACGCTGCGCCCCGTAGTATTGCGGTAATCATCGGCGCTGGGGCCGCTGAAATAGCGGTTGTTGTTGTAAATGTACGTGTTATTGATGATCGTTGTACTTCTGTATAGGTTATCGCGATAAGCGACTCCTGCATAATAGCGGTACATATTGCTGTTGTACATATATCTGTTGGGCAGGAATACCCAATAATGCGAGGGCAAGTTGATATTGATGCTGATACCGATACCGGGACCCATCGGAGCCCAGCCGTAATATCCGCCGCCGCTTCTCCACGATACCCATGCAGGCGCCCATTCGTAGCCGGGAATCCATGCCCAGCCGTAATAATTGTCGTAATACCAGCGGCCGTAGTGGAACGGAGCCCAACCCCACGAATAATTGGAAATCCAAGTGTTTCCGTAATCGGTCATCGTCCAGTAACCATTCGTGGCATAAGGATGAAAACCGCTCGCCACACGAGGAACCCAAACGTATCCGTAATCGTAGTTTTCTATCCATGTCCCGTGAGGATACAGATTATCGTAAAAGGTCTGGAAACTGATGGTACCGTCGTCGTAATACGACCGCGAATAAGCGCTGTCGTAGAGAGACATGCAGGACGAAAACGCAAGCATCAGCGATGCAATAATGAGTGTATGCTTAATTGTTTTCATAACTGTAAATTTTTAAAGGTTTACGAACTTCTTTATTTTGTTAATATGACGAAAAATAGCCGGAAAGGTTTAACGTTTCGGAAAAAGCATTGCAATTTCTTGATGGTTATCCATAGTTTATAGTTTTTAGTTCTTCGGGGGACAGCCTCTTTGATAATCGAAAAATTCGTAGGATTTTCATATCAATAGAATGGCAAGGCGCCCCACCAATGCAACCCCGTACGGGGTTGAACGATATTTAGCCCCTTGGTTTCTATGGATATGAATGGCCTGCGGCCAAAAACCTTCCTCAAAATTCCCTTAGTAGCCCAAGGCGCCACACATCGATTGCCCTTATTTTCCTGATAAATAATGGAATAAGGGCGAGAATAGGGGGATAAATTCGTGGCTACTAAGGGGTAGGCAAAAAACTTTCCAAGTTTTCGAAAACTTGGAAAGTTTATCCCTCTTTACCACGTGCCGCCCCTCGGCGGGACTTGTATGGTATTTTTGTAGAGACGCGGCATGCCACGTCTCTACGATTAGCAATGCCGTATCTGTATGGCTGAAAGCCTTTTTGAACGGAGGTATTCTTGTCTCGTTAGAGACAAAATGTTGGTAGAAGACAGGTGAATAATCGCCTCACCGTCCCGTCAGGGACGGAATGTGAAAAAACATATACATATCGCGTACCTGACGGCACGCTGGGATTGTGGGGGCGTCTCAATTCTACCAACATAATGTGCTTGACGGCACATATAGCGACTTTACACCCAGCTCTGAAAGCCCGCAAGCAATGAAAGAAGTGCTGCCCATTCGGGCAGTTGGTTGGTGATTTCGCAGCACCGCAGGTAACGCTACAACAACCTGTTATTAAACCTGTTAGGTTTAAAAAACCTAACAGGTTTGATTCGGGTGGTTACAAATACATTTCAAACTTTCCAAGTTTTCAAAACTTGGAAAGTTTACTCA
>JAISUH010000048.1 GCA_031272205.1 Dysgonamonadaceae bacterium
AACAAAGGGCATTGGAACCTGCTGCACCTGCCCATGCTGCCTGTTATAGGCGAGGTCAGCGCCACAGACTACCGCTCGCGTTACAGCCACGCCAACGAAGAGGCGCATCCGGGCTATTACCAAGTCTTTTTGGAACGCTACGGAGTGAACGCCGAACTGACTTCTACGCTCCGATGCGGCTTCCATAAATACGCTTTCCCGAAAAACGCCGATAAAAAGTTCCTTATCGACGTTATGCGCAGCAACGGGCGCACCCGCTCGTGGGAAGTGAACAAGGAGAGCCTCGCCAACGCCTTTTCCGGCTTCCAGTCCGCCGGCGAGACAATGTATTTTTATGCCGTTGCAAACTTTGACGTCGCTGATATTGTGCAGATTAAAGACACTGCCAACGTTGTCGCTGTGGTAGAATTTAAAGACAGCCGCAGCTCCAAGCCGCTCGAATTGAAAATAGGTTTCTCGTTTGTGAGCGTCGCGAACGCCCGCATGAACCTTGAAGCCGAGATTGGCGGCAAGTCTTTTGCCGACATTCGCCGCGAGGCTGACGCCGAATGGGAACGGCAGTTGAGCAAAATCATCGTCGAAGGCGGCACTGAAAGGCAGAAACGCATCTTCTACTCTACCCTCTACCGCTCGCTGCTGTGGCCTGCCCTCCGCAGCGACATCAACGGCGATTACCCCGCCGGTTTCCGCAACGAGACGGCTAACGGCGGCTTCCGCAACTATACCGACCCGTCGTTCTGGGACGACTATCGTAACAAACTGATACTGTTGGGAATGCTTTGCCCCGACGTTGCTGTGGACGTCATCAAGTCCATCACCGACCGTGGCGAGCGGCGAGGCGGCTATATGCCTACGTTCTTCCATGGCGACCACGCATCCACCTTTGTAGCAGGTACTTATCTGCGCGGAATCAAAGATTTCGACCTCGAAAGAGCCTACAAATTGCTGCTTAAAAACGCCACCGTACCCGGTCGCGGCGGACGCCCCTATCTCGATGAATACATCGCAAACGGCTGGATAACAGAGAAAGACACCGTCAACGTTCCTACTTGGGACGAATACAAGGCGGCTGTTACCAAAACCGTTGAATATGCTTACGACGACTATGCTACTGCGCTTATAGCCAAAGAGTTGGGAGACGAAGCGAACTATGACATGCTGATGAAACGTACCGATAACTACAAGAACCTCTTCGACCCCTCGACGGGCTTCTGGCGCGGGAAGATAGCCGACGGCAGTTGGATAAAGGATTTTGACCCCTACTACCCCTATTTCGCCTATATGTATCGCGAGGCAAACGCTTGGCAATCATTGTTTTATGCCCCACACGACCCGCAGGGCATGATAGCGCTCTACCCCTCGCCTAAGGCTGTGGAGCAGAAACTTGATTCGCTGTTCTCCGAGCCGTGGCGCGGCTACGAGGCGCATAACATGACCGGCTTCATCGGCAACTATTGCCACGGCAACCAACCCGACCACAGCGTCCCCTATACTTACTATTTCATTGATAAACAGGAGAAAGCACAGTTCTATTTAGACAGTATCATGGAACGGTTCTACGATATGGGCGCCGAGAAACTTGCCTACGCCGGTATGGACGACGCGGGCGAGATGTCGGCATGGTACGTCTTCAACGCGATAGGTCTCTACACCTACTCGCCCGCCGACCCAGAATATATTGTTACCGTGCCGCTTTTCGACAAGGTGCGTTTCACCTTTGGCGACGGCGCTTCGTTCACTATCCGCAAGTCAGGCTCCGGTCGCCGCATCGAGAGCATCACCGTCGGCGGCGAGCGCTTAAACGGCTACTTCGTCCCCCACGACAAACTGCATGCGGGGAAGGAATTGATAATCAATGTAAGGAAGTGATTAACAAAAAAAATCACTATCTTTGCAGCGTCAAGAATACAATACTTTATGAGGAATGGCTACATCTTTTTTTAGAATGGTTTAGGTATAAAGGCCTATTTTGTATTCTTAAAATTATATGGACATCCCATTTTATTGGTTTTTTTAAACTATGGATAACTGAAGTATCAATTAGATTTTCAAATTTTATGAAAAACAATCGAAGAAAAATTTTTTGGTTCACGGCGTTTTTCTTTTTGTCGTTTCTTTGCAATGCTGCAAAAAACGATGTAAAGACGGCGTCGAATGAACAAAGAGAGGCACAACAAAACATGTTTGTGTCCGGAGTTGTAACCGATGAAAACGGCGAACCGTTGATTGGGGTTACGATAGTTTCCGCCTCAAAACAAATGGCGATAACGGACGCAGACGGTCGTTACAGCATTTCTGTTGGGAGGGGAGAGGAAATTACCTTCTCTTATGTGGGTTACATTTCGCAAACGCTCAAGGCGGCATCAACCTTGAATGTCAGCTTAGAGCCCGACACGACTGCTTTGAGCGAAGTGGTTGTTATCGGTTACGGAACTTTGGATAAGAAGCAAGTTACCAGCTCCATTACCTCGCTCAAAGCGAGTGATTTGCCCACCGGCGTTGGCGGCGCTTCCATCGCTAACGCGATGAAAGGCAAGGTTAATAACCTTGCGATAGCAGAAACGGCTTCGCCGAACTCCGGCGTTACCTTGCAGCTGCGCGGTATGGCTTCGGTAAATACCTCGGCCGCTCCCTTAGTGGTTATCGACGGTATGCCCGGCGGCGACATCCGTTCGGTAGCGCAGGAAGATATTCAGAGCATCGATTTCCTGAAAGACGCTTCGGCAGGCGCAATCTATGGTACCCGCGCCAATGGCGGCGTTATCCTGATTACGACCAAGTCGGCGAAAGACGGCAAAATGCGGATGAATTATACCGGAGAGGTACTGTTCAAACAGGCTTTCGGTAAACCGCGCGTGCTGAACGCACAAGAATTTCTCAGCAATGTTGCCGACGCAACCAACTACGGCGGCGATGTGGACTGGTGGGATGCCGCGCTGACCGACAATCCGACTTCATACCGCCATGTACTGACGCTGCAAGGCGGGTCGCCGGACGCAAAAGTGTATGCCACGGTGATGTACGAAGACAACAAAGGGGTGATGCTTTTTGATACCCGCAAAGACGTGGGCGGACGCATTAACGGACAATTCAAAGTTCTTGACAACTGGTTGGAAATCAATCCTCGCGTTTCGTATCGCCAAGCCCGCCGCAACGGTCAGGCGAATCCGGCGTGGAATATACTGGGGGATGCACCTCCCCAGTTGCCGGGCGTGCCCGTGTTCTACAATCCTACGCGCGACCCCAACGACCCGACAAAATGGGAAACTTCAAACCCGATGGACCCGCAAAACCCGATTACCGACGGGGAGCAGATTACCAATCAAGGCTTGGAAAAATGGTTCAGTCCTACCGTGGAGGGGATTGTCAATATTAAACCGATAGAAGGCCTGACTTACCACCATACCCTCGGTTACGAAAACCATCAATACGAATGGCAATATTACGCGCCTTCCACCGTGAAATCGATGGAATGGCAAAACCGCGGCGGAAAAGGCACCGGATATATGCAGTTCAATAAATGGGAGAATTTCAATACCGACGGTTATTTCAGTTTTATCCGTCAGTTTGGCGAATCGCATTATCTGAATGCTGTTGCCGGTTTCAACTACAACGAGAGTAACTCCGAAGGATTTGCGGTTAAAAACTTGAATTTTCCTGTTGACGGCGTGAAAATGTGGAACATCGGCAGTGGCGAGAATCTGAACAACCCGCTCGTTACCGACGGAAACCTGCAAGCAAAAATGGCGTCGAACAAAAGCGCTACCGAACGTATTATGGCCTATTTTGCCCGCGCAAACTATTCTTACAATGACACTTACTTGGCCTCTGTATCCTTGCGCCGCGAAGGTTCGTCGAAATTTTGGGGCGACAACAAATGGGGTACTTTTTACAGCATATCGGGCGGATGGCGCATCTCCAACGAAGCTTTCTATGAAGGGTTGAAACCTGTTGTCAACGACTTGAAGCTTCGCGCTTCTTACGGTGAGACCGGAAATGCAGGCTTCAACGCCAACTATTCGGCCATCATGTATAGCAGCAGCGGATATTGGATTATGCCCAACGGCGCTTGGGCGCAAACTTACGGACAGGCGCAAAACGTCAATAAAGACCTGAAATGGGAAGAAAAACACGAATGGAACCTCGGTTTGGATTTTGAATTGCTCAACGGCCGTTTCTTCGGGAAATTTGACCTCTACAACCGCAAAACCGTGGGTCTGATTTATTCGATAAACGTTCCGGTTCCGCCTTACACGCAATCAACCATGTACAAAAACATCGGCGACTTGGCGAACAGGGGATGGGAAATTGAACTTGGAGGGAAAATCTATTCCAACAGTGATTTCTCCTACGATACGAAACTCAATTTGAGCCACAATTTCACGAAAATCGGGAAAATGGCCGATGCCGACCAGCAAATTACTGCAAGCTACATCGGACGCGCCGGTTATGTGCACATGATTGAAGAAGACGCCGTTGTAGGCTCGTTCTTCCTCTATAAGTACGCAGGCCTGACTTCCGACGGTGAGTTTCAGGCCATCGGAGCCGACGGAAGTGTCATTGTACCGGAAGTTGACGGAAAAAACTTGGCCGACAAACAGTTTATCGGCAACTATCAGCCTAAGTTCCAATTGGGTTGGACGCATAATTTGAGTTGGAAAAACTGGTCGTTAGACATTACGCTCACCAGCTGGATGAATTTCGACATTTATAATCAGTTGGAACACGAATACGGAACCCTCAACGGAATCCCCGGCAGCAACCGCAACTACCTGTTGAGCGCTTACACGACTCACAAGGATATGAAAGGGCAAACGCTGGAATGTGATTATTGGCTCGAAGACGGCACCTTCCTCAAAATTCAGAACGCGCAACTTTCATACACTTTGAATACAAAGAAGAAGTTGCCTCTGCTCGAAAGCGCCCGTTTCTATCTTACCGGCAACAACCTTTATACCTTCACCGGTTACAGCGGCCTTAATCCCGAAATCGATATTACAGGATGGACCGGCGGCATCGAAAGCGTTGTTTACCCGCAAACCCGTACTTTCGCGTTCGGCGTTCAATTAAACTTTTAAATAATTATTGACGTATGAAAAGAACTATCATATTTTTAATTGCAGCTGTCGCTTTGGCAAAAGTTTTCCAGAGTTGCAGCATTGAGCCTACCTACTATTCTACGGTAGAGCCCAGTACGTTTTATTCCAGTGAAGATAAAGTGTATCAACGTTTTACGAATGCTTTCCAATATTGGACTTCAATGTATAACTATTCGCCTATATGGGGTTCGTTCACAAGTACTTCGGGGCTCGCGACCGATGAGTTTGTCATGCCGAACCGCAATGGCGACTGGTACGACGACGGGTATTACCTCGACCATTACAACCACAAATTCTCGGCGGCTTGGAACGGTGAATGGTATTACTATTGGACCGGCTTTACGCGCGGAACGGCAGAGGTTTTCGACGTGCTTGACGACATCGAAAAAAATGTCGATTTCGAAGCGCTCGGTATTCCCGAAAGCACAAAAGAATCGCTGCTCAACCAGTTGAACGTGCTTGTAGCCTACTATTATCTTATGGGGCTTGATGCCTTCGGCGGCGTGCCTCTCTATACCTCTAAACAGGATGCTATCGACGGGTTGAAAGCTCGCGCAAGCGATCAGGAAACCTTCGATTATATTGAAACGCTCCTCAAAGCGGGGATTCCCTTGCTTCCCGTCAAACAAGCGGGAGATGCCGAAAATGGTTACATCACGCAGGGAACAGCCGCGGCTCTGCTTGCTCGCCTGTATTCCAACGCAGAACCCTACATTGGGAAAACAATGTGGTCGGAATGTGCCGAAATTTGCACCAAGATTATTAACGGAGACTACGGCTATTACCGCTTGGCAACAAGATTTCAGGATATTTTCGGCTACAACAATTCCACCTGTTCCGAAATTATGTGGACTGTGCCGAGCCAGACCGGAAAACTCGAACTCGATGGCGGTTCGCTGCCTTGGGGCGCACATTACAGCACATGGCAATACCTTGATAACGACAATTTTATGTCGTGGAACGGATATTGCCTCACGCCTTCGCAGGATATGTACGGCAAACATTACAAAAATGAAGCCGGAAATCTGGGCGGGCCTTTCAAACTCGGTTGTCCTTACGACAAGTTTGAAGATACCGACTTGCGCAAAAAGAATTACATATATCTCGGCGGCGGCGAGTACGAAGGAATGTTCATCGCAGGCAAAATGCTGAATACAAAAACCGGCGTAGCAGCGCTTTACGACGGCAGCCGCGAATATACCGAAGGCGATACCGTCTATATGGTTGACCAGATTGCGCAACTTTGCCCGACAAAAGTGTATTCCAACGGCCGCAAAGAAGGCGCTCTTTATGGGGAAGAAAATTCCGGCGTGAGAATCGTGAAATTTACGCCGATTCCCAATGGAGCCGACAATACTATGTATTACGACGCCGATATTCCCGTTATCCGCTTGACGGAAATTGTGTATATGCTGGCCGAATGTAAATACAATCTTGGCGACAAGGCAGGCGCTGCAAGCCTGATCAATTCGGTACGCGCCCGCTACTTTACGGGCAGCGACCCCAATCCGGTTACGGTCGCTAATCTCGATAAATACCGTTTGGCCGACGAATGGCTGATAGAATTTATCGGCGAAGGCCGCCGCCGCACCGACCTTATCCGCTGGGGAATGTACACCACCGAGTCGTGGTGGGATCATCCGGCCGACGGCTCCGGCAAAGAGTACCTCAATCGCTTGCCGATCACGATAAGTATGATAGAGGCAAACCCGAAATTGGAGCAAAATCCGGGGTATAATTAAAAAAAATCCGAAAGAAATTATTCCAAAGTTCATAAGAATTTTTCTTTTTCTTTTTTTTAGCTTTTAATTGTTTGCGCCGCCTCATCAGCCTTGTAAATTAGACTTTGAGGCGGCGATTTTTATTATTTTTTGAGCCGCCGGTTTTAGGCATACAGGCCAATTTTGTATTCTTCATTCAAATAGTTACCGGTTTTTTGGAAAATTAATCGTAAATTCGTGCTGCATTCAAACATTTCACATAAACTAATGATGAATAAAAGTCTTAAATCCTTACTGTTAATCTTGATCGCTGTCGGCGTATCATGTACTAAAAACGCTGATATAGATAAAGTTGCGGCTCAACGCCATTACGAAGCCATGCAACGCTCAATAGCGCAGGGCTGGAATACTTGGGATACCCGCTCTGTCCTGCGGCACGTGTTGCTTCCCTGCGGTGCCGCTATCGACCTCAACCTCGCTTCGGCCGACGGAAAACGCGAAAGCCGCTTCTTTATCGGCAACCGAGCCGAAGGCGCTCCCAGAATGCGTCCGGGCGCACATTCCTACGACGGCTATTATACCGACGTTACCGCCGAATGGAATGGCTTCGTCCTCCGCGTGGAAAGCGCCGCCGACAGCCTCACGAACGTAATCATTATTACCCCTCAGGCGGAGAGCGCAAAAAACGGAAAAGTGATTGTTTCATTGAAAGAATTGTGGCAGCGTGCTGTTTGGATAAGATTGAAAGAAAATAAGTTTACGATAAACACATTGATTGACACTACCGCAGTGAATGGCGAAGTGTTGAATGATAGGGTAAAGTTTGATGCCGGAAAAAATGAAATCGCTTTCTCGGCCAACGATACGATTATTATTACTTGTGGAAAATCATTCACTCGCGAACAGGCTCGCGCATTTGTGGATGATCATTACAACAATTTTGTGAACAAAAACCGCCAAAAATACGGCGATTGCTACGACGAATACAACGCGATGCAAAACGTCTTGGGCTGGGATAACATCTACGACCCTACCATCAACCGAGTTATCACGCCCGTTTCACGTATATGGAATGTGGGTTGGAGCAATAATCCCGAACTGGGCGGCTTTGTCCTTTTTTGTTGGGATACCTATTTTGCCTCGATGATGCTATCGACTGATAATAAGGAACTTGCTTATGCCAATGCGGTAGAAATTACCCGCGGAATTACCGAACAGGGTTTTGTGCCGAATTTTTATACCGAAAGCAATTATAAGTCGCGCGACCGCTCGCAACCGCCCGTCGGGACGCTCGCTGTTTGGAATATCTACCGAAAATACGGCGAAAAATGGTTCCTCGAACTGCTTTACGATGACCTTTTGCGCTGGAACCGATGGTGGGATGCCAACCGCCGTACCGATGGTCTGCTCTGTTGGGGCAGCACCCCCTTTGAGCCGGTTACTTACCGCTGGTGGGAGTTTGACGGCGTAAACGAAACAGAAGGCGGAGCCTTGGAGTCGGGTCTCGATAACTCGCAGATGTACGACAACATTCCCTACAATAAAGAAACGCATCAGCAAATGCTTAATGATGTGGGGTTGAGTAGTTTATACATTATGGACTGCAACTTGCTCGCTAAAATAGCCGATGAACTCGGCCAAAAATCCGACGCTGCTGAACTGCGCAAAAGAGGCGGCGAATATGCCGGAAATTTGGAAAAACTTTGGGACGAAAACCGCAGTTTTTATTATAATAAACGGACTGATACAAAAGAGTTTAGCGACCGTGTTTCGCCGACGAATTTTTATCCGCTTTTGGCCAATGTGCCGACTGTCGAACAGGCCGAGGCGATGCTGCAAAAACACCTGCTCAATCCCGAAGAGTTTTGGGGCGAATGGGTAATCCCCACAACACCCCGCAACGACCCCGCTTTTGCCGATAATACCTATTGGCGCGGAAGAATTTGGGCACCGCTCAACTTCTTGGTTTATATGGGAATACGCAATTATGATGCTCCTGCGGTAAACGAAGTGCGCAGCCAATTGGCCGAAAAATCTCGAAATCTGCTGCTAAAATCGTGGTTGACAGACGGATATGTTTTCGAGAACTACAATTCGACTACCGGTCAAGGCGACGACGTGCGGAACAGCGATAAATTCTACCACTGGGGCGCCTTGCTCGGCTTTATCGACCTGATTGAGAAAGGATATTATGATCATGATGCCGTCGAATAAAATAAAAAGACAACCTCTCTAAAAAATAATTGAGTAATAAAAAAATAAAATTTCATGTTCAATAAGATAGCGTTACTTCTTCTGATTTTCAGTTTTCAATTTTCAGTTTTCAATTCTTCGGCTCAGGGCTATACGCCCGAAACGCTGCAATCTTTGGCGGAAAAGTTCGAAAAACCGTCGGATGAATACCGTCCGCAGGTGTGGTGGCACTGGCTGGGAAGCAATTTCAGCAAATCGGGTATCACCAAAGATTTGGAGGCTTGGAAGGAGGCGGGGATCGGCGGCGGCTGCATTTTTAACATCACATCATCGGTGCAGGAGTCGAATTATCCTATGGGCAACCTGCCGTTTCCCCATCAAACCTTCCGCAGTCCGGCCTATTGGGAGGCTGTTGAACACACGATGAAAGAGGCGAAACGCCTCGGTCTGACAATGGGTTTGCACGGTACACCCGGCTATTCCACTACCGGAGGGCCGTGGATTGACGAAGAACGCGGTATGAAAGCATTGATCAGCAGTCAAATACGGATCGAAGGCGGAAAAGCGATTGATATCGCACTGCCGAAACCGGAATTGCCCGACTTTACAACCTATGAAAGCAAATATATTGTTGATTACAAGCCTTCTAAGGCGCACTTGTATTGGGATATCACCGTCATGGCTGTCCCCGACAGAGCCGACGTCGGTATCGAAGATGTTGTGGAATTGAAGTCCTTTACCGATTCGGAGGGGCATTTAAGATGGGATGCACCCGACGGGAAATGGGTTGTTTACCGCTACGGTTACGCGCCTACAATGGCGCCGCCGCATCCTGTGCCCGACGATATTATGGGCAAGGTGTTGGAAGTGGATAAAATGAGCCGCGAGGACAATATCTATCATTGGCAGCAGTTGCTTGACCCTCTTAAAGAGCATATCGGCAGTTATTTCGGCAATACTTTCCGCTACGTTTGGGTGGACAGTTACGAGTCGGGTTACCAAAATTGGACGCCTAAATTTCGCGAAGAATTTATCGAAATAAAGGGTTATGACCCGCTTCCGTGGGTAACTTTATACCAGTACAAAAACAAACAGACCTTGCAAACGCATTTCTCGGCGGACGATTTTGAGGGTAGTCGTTTTAAAAGTAATTTACCTGAATTTCAGGTGTTTTGTAAAGATTACGATGATGTGGTGAGGCGGCTTTTCATGGATAATGGTTTTGCTGTGGCGAAAGAGATGTTGCACAAATACGGCTTGAAACTTTATTGGGAGCCTTATTGGGGACCATTCAGCACCTACGAAGGCTCTGCGATGGCCGATGTGCCGGTGGATGAGTTCTGGAGCGGCAGCAACGCCGCCGACACGATATGGGTAAACCGTTCCATTATGCGGGCGGCTGTAGAGTATGACAAACGGATTATCGGCGCCGAAGCCTTCACCGGCGCTCCTTCGTTAAGCCGCTACACCGAAGACCCCGCTTTCCTGAAAAACAAGGCCGACGGCGGCTTTGCAAGTGGAAAAAACCTGTTTTTTCTGCATCATTGGGTGCATCAGCCCTTCGACGACCGCTACCAGCCCGGACTGGGAATGGGTTGGTGGGGAACGCATTTCAGCCGTTTTCAGACGTGGTTCGAGCCGGGCAAAGCCTTCTTTACCTATCTTGCCCGCTGTCAGATGCTTTTGCAACAGGGCGATTACGTGCCGAACAACAGTTACAGCGAATATTTCACTCACCGCCGACTGCCCGAAGGAGAGCTGTTTTTCGTGCTCAATACGGCGGATGTCCCGCAAAAAACATACACCTTCGCCGTAGAAAATGTATCGAGCGTGGAACTTTGGGACGCTTACGGCGGAAATATTACCCGATCGGCGCACTGGCGCAAGCAGGGCGGCAAAGTTGAGGTTGATTTGAATTTGGAAAAAAATCAATCGATGTTCGTTGTTTTTCCCAATCATGCGACCAACTACCGAAAACTTACGGAAAAAACGGTCGTCGCCGAAGAGGCAATAGATTACAAAGTCGTGTGGGACGTAACTTTTGAACCGAAACTCGGCAAAACTTTCAAGCGCAAATTCAAGCAACTGACCGATTGGAGCAAAAGCACCGACCCGAAAATCAAATATTTCTCCGGCACAGCCAAATACGAAACCACTTTCCATTCTCAATTTTCAATTGACTCCAGCCGAATGTCGTTTCTCAATTTTCGATTTATCTTGGATTTGGGTGAATTGGAGGATATTGCCGAAGTGGAAATCAATGGCGAAAAAGTAGGTGTTCTTTGGGCGCCGCCTTATAAAATTGATATAACTGATAGGATTAAAGAAGGAAAGAATAAACTTGCGATTTACGTAACGAACAACTGGGCTAACCGTTTGATTGGCGATGAGCAGTATCCCGCCGATTTTGAATGGGGTAACGACCGCGGCGAAGACGGCAGGGCAATGAAAACGTTCCCCGACTGGTTTGTGAACAATACGCCCCGTCCCGAAAAAGGTCGCAAAACCTTCAACGTCTGGTATTATTACCGCAAAAATTCGCCTTTACAACCCGCCGGACTATTCGGGGATGTCAGGCTGATAATAAAAACTTATGAATGATATGAACCCTAAAAAAATGAATACAATACTTAGAATCAATATTTTAGCTGTCGTTGTTGTCTCGACATTAGATCTCTGTGCGCAAAACGTGTCGATAGAAAACGCGATCATCAAGCATCAGGGCGTTTGCGATCCGCACATCCGCATTTTCAATGATACGGCATACCTGTTTTCGAGCCACGACTACGGTAAAGGCGAGCCGATTTACCGGATGGACGACTGGCAAATATTCAAGTCGGCCGACCTTGTGAATTGGGAAAAAGTGTTCGTGCTGAAGCCCGAAGATACTTTTATCGGCGCGTGGAAAGAATGTTACGCTACCGATGCTGCCGAACGCGATGGCAAATATTACCTCTATTTTTCGCAGCAGCAAATTCAAACGGGGGTGGCCGTCGCCGACAGCCCCGACGGTCCTTACAAAGATGCGCTCGGCAAGCCTATTTTGCCTGCAAATCTCACGCCTACTGCCGATTACGACCCGCACGTTTTTATTGACGACGACGCGGCAAAAACGCCCTACCTGCTTTGGGGTTACACGGTTTTGGGGCAGGATTACTATATTGCCCGTCTGAACGATGATATGATTACGCTTGCCGAAAAGCCGCGGAAAATCGATATCGGCAAGGCTTGGGAAAACGATGCCATCGCCCTGCACAAGCGCAACGGAATCTATTACCTTAATTCGCATCAGGGCGAATATGCAACGGCCTCAACGATTTACGGCCCATACACCTACCGCGGGCAGGTTTCGAAACTGTGGCAAGACCACGGCAATTTTTTTACTTGGCACAACCAGACATTCTATTCTTACGGTGTGCGCGAGAATTGGGACGACCCTTTTTACCGCACTTCGAAAATCACTTATGCTTATTACAAGGACAATGGCGATATTGTGTTGGACGAATTTATTGCGAACGCTAATTATGGGGTGGGGCAGTACGATGCCCGCTGGGGTAAAATTCAGGCGGAATGGTTCTTTGCCGCTTCCGACGGGTTGTCCGTAAGCGAAAATGCAAGCGGTTTTGAAGTCAGGGGTATAAGCAACGGCTCGTATCTTATTTATCCCAAATTCAAGCATTTTGCAGAAAATCCAAGACTAACTTTTTGTGTGTCTTTTGCTGACGTTAGAAAAGAATACACGGTGGGGACAATAGAAATACGGCAAAATTCACATAGAGGGAGACTGCTCGGCAAATGCAAAATCAAGAGTGTCAGCGACCGAAACACGAACAACGTTTTTTCCTGCAAACTAAAATTGCAGCCGCAGGAAACCGATATTTGCCTTGTTTTTAAAGGCAAGGGCGGCGGATTGATGCGATTGGACTGGTTTGAGTTCACGGCGGAGGAATAAAACCTTTGGGTTTTTGAAATAAAAAATATAATTTGTATTTTTGTAAAAACATAGAAATTTTGCAGAATTTAAGGTAAAAAGGGGTTAATACTCATTCTGCCGCAAACTATAAATAAAGAAAGAAAATCAAAAAACATAAACACTCTAATATGATGAAGACCAAATTTTTGGCAATCCTGCTCGTTTTTATTTTTCAACATTCCACATTCCACAGTTTTTCACAACAGTATAAACCCGAAACGCCTGAAACACTTGCAGCACAGTTTGTTGGGCAACCCGACGATGCTTACAAACCGGGCGTTTTTTGGCATTGGCTCGGTACAATGTACAACCGCGATGGCATCGCCAAAGACCTCGAAACGATGAAAGCGGTTGGCCTGAACAGCGCATTTATCTTCAATGCTCCGCTCTGGCTCGACCCCGAAAAAACGCTTTATCCGCAAAACACCTACCGTAGCGAGGCCTACTGGGATGCGCTCGAATTTGCTTTCGCCGAAGCCCAAAGGCTGAAAATGGAAATAGGCCTGCACAACTGCCCCGGCTGGTCAACTACCGGCGGCCCATGGATCAATCCCGATACCGACGGAATGAAAGCGGCGACGTTCAGCACCATCAAGGTTCCCGGCGGGAAGAAAATACATATCGAATTGCCCTTGCCGAAAGGCGATTTCTACAAGGATGTGGCTGTTTTTGCGGCCGAAGGCGACAAAATAATCGACGTAACAAGCTGTTTCTCAAGCGGCATATTGAATTGGGACGCTCCTCAGGGCGAATGGACGATTTACCGCTTCGGATATTTCAGTACGATGCAAAACACGCATCCAACGCCTGAAGAGGTGCAAAAAACCTCGTTTGAGGCCGACAAGATGAGCGTTGAGGCAACCGTAAAACATTGGAATAATATGCTAAAACCGCTCACAGAGCGGTTTAAACAATATATCGGACATTCGTTCAATTATATCTGGATCGACAGTTACGAGGCTTGGGGACAAAGCTGGACGCCCGATTTCCGCGAGAAATTTATCGCGATGAAGGGATATGACCCTGTTCCTCAAATCATCAGGGCTTATCAACGGGGCGACAATGTTTTGGACGAAGGGACGAAAGGTCTGAAAATTGATGGCAGAGCCTTCCAACCGGAATCGCAAGTTTTTCTTGCCGATTACAAAGATGTTGCAAATCGTTTGTTCCAGAATTGCTGGCGTTTGGGCGCCGAAATGGTTCGTGCGGCAGGATTTAAATTAATCTGGGAGCCCTACGGCAGCATTATTGACGCGCCTTTCGATATGAAAGAAGCGGAAAGCATTCCCGATATTCCGGCGACAGAATTTTGGCTGCACAGCCATGCACCCTCCGGAGGAGGCGATTTTGCACCGTCTGCAGCGCGTTACAACAAAAGAATAGTGGCAGCCGAGGCCTTTACGGGAATGGAATCGACATCGTGGTTTAACGAGACGCCCGCAATGCTCAAACGCCCTGCTGATATGGCTTTCTCTTACGGTGTCAATATGTTCGTCCTTCATTCATGGGCGCTCGATCCGTTGCCCGACAAATATCAACCGGGTTGGGCTTTTGCGCATTACGGTACGCATTTTGGCCGCAATCAGACTTGGCACAAGCCCTCAAAAGCGCTTTTCGACTATTTTTCGCGCTGCCAGATGCTTTTGCAGCAGGGTACTTTTGTTGGGAGGACAGAAAACGTGTTGCACCGCTCAACTCCCGATGCGGAGATATTTTTTATCCGCAATGCCGGACATGCGGCGGTCGATAAAGAGTTTGAATTTCCGACCGTCAAAGACCGCATTCCCGAACTTTGGGACGCCTACTTTGGAAAAATCTCGCAGGCGGATTTTCGAAAAGCCGAAAATTCGATTTTCGTGAAAATTCATTTGGAAAAAGACGAATCGGTTTTTGTTGTTTTTCCTTCAAAACCGACTGTCGGAGCGGAAAAAATCAAAACTCCGCAAACCGGAAAATCCATAGAGATTAAAGGCCATTGGAACGTTAAATTTGTTCCGAAAACCGGCGAAAAACCATTCAATACAACCTTTAAAACATTGGTCGATTGGAGCAAAAATGCCGCCCCGCGCATCAAATACTTCTCAGGCACAGCCGTTTACGAAACAGTGTTTCATTCTCAATTCTCAATGTTCAATTCTCAATTATTTTTGGATTTGGGTGAAGTCCGCGACCTTGCCGAAGTGGAAATCAACGGACAAAAGGTCGCTACGCTGTGGGTTACGCCTTTTAAAGTTGATGTTACAAAGTATCTGAAAAAAGGGAATAATACGATAAAAATCAGTGTTACAAATACTTGGCAAAATGCAATGATTGGCGACGAGCAATATCCTCGCGATTTTGAATGGGCTGTACGCGACTGGAACGGCTTACCGGCGATGACTGCGTTGCCCGATTGGGTACTGCACGACCAACCGCGCCCGGAGCCGCGCCGCAAGACATTTATCCCGTGGTTTTACTACGACAAAACGTCGCCGCTTGAGCCGTCTGGATTGATGGGGCCTGTGTCAATCAGTGAATATTAACGATTTGAAAATCAAGTTGCTATTGTAATGAAAAATTTTTTTACAGTTATTCTTATTGTTGTTACGACAAGTGCATCTGCTCAGTGGAAACCCGCGGGGGACAAAATAAAAACACTGTGGGCAGAGCAGATAGACCCCAAAAATGTGTTGCCGGAATACCCGCGTCCCCTGTTGGAACGGCCTGAGTGGAAAAATCTTAACGGACTGTGGAATTTTGCCGTTACTTCGCTGCAAGAGGCCCAACCTGCAACTTACGAAGGTCGGATATTGGTGCCTTTTGCCGTAGAATCGAGCCTTTCCGGCGTGCAACAGGCTGTAAACGATAAGCAACAAATGTGGTATAACCGCACATTCACCATTCCGAAACAATGGAAAAATAAACGGATATTATTGCATTTCGGCGCGGTAGATTGGAAAACGGAAATATTTGTAAATGATGTATTTATAGGAAGTCATACCGGAGGTTATTCCCCATTTAGTTTCGATATCACCCCTTTCCTCGTGCCGGGTGATAAACAGGAACTGACCGTGAAAGTGTGGGATCCTACCGACCGGTATTTTCAACCCCGCGGAAAGCAGGTGAGCAATCCTGCCAATATTGTTTATACGGCCGTATCGGGGATATGGCAAACCGTGTGGATGGAGCCGGTGGACGAAAAACACATTACGTCATTAAAAATTCTCCCTGATATCGATAAAAGTGTTGTTTCGGTGAAGGTGAATGTCTGCAAGGCCTCACAGGATGATTATGTTGAGATTAAGTTGTTGAAAGAAGGGGCATTGGTGTCCGTAAAAAAAGTGGCGCTGGGAGATGATGCATTTGAAATACCCGTACCCGATGCGCAATTATGGTCTCCGGATTCGCCCTTCCTTTACGATCTCGAAGTTGCGCTTTTTAGCAAAGGCAAGCAGACCGATAAGGTGAAAAGTTATTGTGGAATGCGCAAAATTTCGATGTCCCGCGACGACAAGGGCGTTATGCGCCTGCAACTGAACAACAAAAATCTGTTCAACTTGGGTGTGTTGGATCAGGGTTGGTATCCCGATGGCTTATATACGGCCGCTACGGATGAAGCCTTGACTTCCGATATACTGTTGCTTAAAAAGCTGGGATTTAATATGATACGCAAACACATCAAAGTAGAGCCCGCACGATGGTACACGCATTGCGACAGATTGGGGATTCTGGTGTGGCAGGATATGCCCAGCGGCGATAACAATTGGGGATACAGCGGCATAAACTATATGCGCGATTATTTGGATGACAAGGTTGTGAAAAACAATACCATAGCTCGCGACAATTATCGAAAAGAATGGAAAGAAATCATCGATAATCTGTATTCGTATCCCAGTATCGTGATGTGGATTCCGTTTAACGAGGGTTGGGGGCAGTTTGATACTGCGAATATGGCCGAATGGACGAAATCGTATGACTCTTCGCGGATACTGAATCCCGCTTCCGGAGGCAACTTTTATCATACCGGGGATGTGCTTGATATGCACCATTATCCCGAACCGGAAATGTTTCTTTATGACCCCGATAGGGTTAATGTATTGGGTGAATACGGCGGTATAGGATATGCCATAAAGGAACATTTGTGGTCTCCTGACGATAATTTTGGCTATGAAAGCTTGCTTCAAAGTCCTAAAGAAGTAACAGACAAATACATAGACTTACTCCATATCTTGAAATCCTTGGATAAATTCTCAGCCTCGGTTTATACACAGGTATCCGATGTGGAGCGCGAGGTAAACGGATTCGTAACATACGATAGAAAAGTAATTAAGATAGACGAAACAGCCATTAGAAAGGCCAATCAGGATATAATCCGGCAATTTTCGGAATAGAAAGGCACAGATAGACAGTGATAATAACGGTGTGAATATGAAGTGTTTGTATCAAATTTTTGCGTTAATCCTTCTTTTGTTGACAGCTTGTCATACGGATAGGACGGATTCGCTCAAGACCGGTTTTGAGAATCCGCCCGCCTCAGTTCGGGTGGGTTGTTATTGGTACTGGATTGACAAAACCGTTACAAAAGAGGGCGTTATAGCCGATTTGCAAGCGATGAAACAGGCCGGTATTACCCGCGCGTTTATTGGAATGACGGGTGGAGGCGACAATCTTAAATTTATGTCCGATGAATGGTGGGATTTAATTCATACCACACTGAAAACCGCTTCGGATCTCGATATTGAGATAGGAATGTTTAATTGTCCGGGTTGGAGTCAGTCGGGCGGCCCTTGGATAAAGTCCAATCAGGCGATGCGCTATTTGGCTGCTGTGGAAAGGCGAATCACCGGCCCGGCGCACTTTTCCGATAAAATTCCGGTTAATCAAGACGATATTCCGAGTATCGACGGGCTGGGTTGGAGCAACGAAGCCTATCAATCTACACCTGATGATTTTCAGGATGTTAAGCTATTGGCTTTCCCCATCGACGGCGCAGCTTCACAAAATCTTCTTGAAACAAAAAATGCGGAAATCCTGTTGTCGGGAAATATAAAAAAAAGCGTGAAAAATGCAGAAACATTTTATCAACTGCCTGAAAAAGAAGAGTCAATCATCACTTTTAAATTTCCATCGAGACAATCCGCTCAAAGTCTTAAAATCTTTGTTTCGGGCAGAATAAAAGCGGATGTGGAATTGCAAGCCCGTAAAAATAAGCAATATGTAATCATTGATACGTTTACGATTGACCATAGCGTTGACGGCCTGATGCGCGGTTTTATCCCCAACTCGCCGATTGCGATTGCGTTTCCGAAAACCTTTGCCCAAGAATTTCGCCTTGTTTTCCGAAATGCGGGTGAGGATGGTTTTCTGACCGGCTTTTCGCTGAGGCAAATGCCTGTGGTTGAGCGTTACCCGGAAAAAACAATGGCTAAAATGTTCAACAGTTTCACGCCTCCATGGGACGCTTATATGTGGGATTTTCAGACTGCCGATACAACCTACTCTATTAACACAGAGGATGTTATAGATATTACCGATAAACTTGCGGCCGATGGAACCCTGACTTGGGACGTCCCCTCCGGCGAATGGATTGTGCTTCGCACCGGAATGTTGCCCACCGGTCTGCAAAATTCTCCTTCGCCCGCGGGCGCAATGGGGCTTGAAGTGGATAAAATAAGCGGACAACTTGCTGAATATCACTTTGATTCGTATATCGGAACAATTCTTGAACGTATTCCGCCGGAAGACCGCCGAACGTTCCGTGTCGTGGTGCTCGACAGTTACGAAAAAGGTGGACAGAATTTTACCGACCATTTTATCGATATTTTTAAGAAGACTTACGGTTACGACCCAACAGCATGGTTGCCATCGTATTATGGTTATCCTGTCGGTAGCCCCGAACTCTCGAACCGCTTCCTTTGGGACATGCGCCGAATGGTTGCCGACCGCATTGCGCACGAATATATTGGCACAATGCGGCGCAAAGCCAATGAAAACGGCCTCACGACGTGGCTCGAAAATTACGGTACCTGGGGTTTTGCAGGCGAATTTTTGCAGTATGGCGGCGCGAGCGACGAGGTTGGCGGCGAATTTTGGACGGGCGATTATCTTGGCGACGTAGAATGTCGCGCTGCTGCCTCATGTGCGCACACTTACGGCAAACAAAAAGTATGGGCGGAGGCTTTCACCGGCGATAAATTCCATTATCAGCAGGCGCCCGCCGACCTGAAAAAGAAAGCTGATTGGGCCTTTGCAAGCGGGGTGAATGCTTTTGTACTGCACGTTTATATTCAGCAACAGGCTGATAATCAATATCCGGGCGTTGATGAATGGTACAATACCGAATTTAACCGCAAAAATACATGGTTTACGCAACTCGATTTGTTTACAACTTACCTCCGCCGTTGCAGTTTTATGTTGCAGCAAGGGCTGAATGTGGCCGATGTTGCTTATTACATTGGCGAAGACGCTCCGAAAATGGATGGAATCACAGAGCCGAAAATTTCGGAAGGCTATCATTATGACTTTATAAATGCCGAGGTCTTGATGAATTATGCTACGGTCAAGGACGGAAAACTGACCTTGCCTCACGGAACTCAATACAGAGTTTTAGTTTTGCCGCCGCAATCGACAATGCGACCCCAAATACTGGATAAAATTGTGCAATTTGCTGAAAAAGGCTTAGTTGTTGTAGGAACACCCCCTAAATTTTCTCCGAGTTTGCAGGATTATCCCGATGCCGACAAAAAAGTAGCGGAACTTGCCGCGCGATTGAAAAAGAAGATTTATCCGAATTTTCACGATAAACCGGTTTTTACAAACGATTTGGCTCGACCGGACTTTGCCGTTTCGGGTGCCGTTTCGGTTCTCTTTACCCACCGAAAAACGGAGGATGCGGATATTTATTTTATTACAAATCAAACAGATAGTAAGATTCGTTCTACGGCGCAATTTCGCGTTTCCGGTCTAAAACCGGAATTATGGGATCCATTGACCGGCGAAATTCACGATGGGCTCGCTTTTTATGAAAGTGATGAATATTCAACTTATATACCGCTTCGGCTTGAACCCGGTGAAAGTATATTCGTCGTTTTTCGAAAGAAAGAAAAAAGCAATTCTCCTCATTCGCAATATGAAAAAAAATCATCTGATGGTCTGATAATTACCGAAATAAATAGCAATTGGACACTGCATTTTCAGTCGGATTCGATTCATCGCGGCCCCTCTGAAGCCGTCGTTTTCGATAGCTTGCAAGACTGGTCGAAAAGTGCTGTACCCGAAATCAAATATTATTCGGGCACAGTAGTTTACGAAAATACCTTCAAATTGTACGAGCCGGATGAGTTCAGCGGACTTCAACTTGAATTTGACAACCTTGGCGCCATGGCCAAAGTGAAAATCAACGGGCAATACGCCGGAGGTGTTTGGTGTGCGCCTTACCGTTTGAATATCGGCAAATATGTGAAAAATGGCGATAATAGGATTGAAGTGGAAGTGGTTAACACTTGGGCAAACCGCATCATTGGCGACAGAAAATTGCCTGAAAATGAGCGTAAACTGCGAACGTATTGGGGGCCGCGAGCCGATACGCCCTTGCAACCTTCGGGTTTAATGGGCAAAGTTCGGATTATCACTCAAAAAAAATAGTTATATTTGCCCCTGAATCCGAAAGTTTATGAAAAATAAATATGTACAGTTTTTGCTTTTGGCGTTAATCGTTTCATCCTGTGAAGCGCCTTTGCGGGTTTACGATTTGCGTTGCGAGTATCTCTCTGAACCCCTCGGAATCGACAATCCGTATTTGCAGACGCAAACAATTGATTACGGCAACTTTTCGCCGCGCTTGACGTGGAAAATTGAGGGGAAAAGCGAAAGCGGAAAGCAAAAAACCTATCGACTTGTCTTAAAAAATAAAGATAAAACAGTGTGGGATAGCGGAATAGTTGAAAGTGGAGATCAATTTTGCTTCCTACCGACCGGCCTGCTTCAATCGAATGGTTTATATCGTTGGAAAATAGGAGTTTGTGATAATGATAAGGGGAAACTGATTTGGTCGAAAGAAACGAAATTTTCTACGGGTATAACCCAATCCGACTGGCAGGGAAATTGGATTTACAAGGCTGATTCGGAGCGGGACAAGCACCTTTGGTTTCGCAAAACTTTTGAACTTGACGAAGTTCCCGAAACGGTTTTTGCCTATTTGGCATCTTCCGGTTACCACGAACTCTATGTAAACGGTTCAAAAACAGGAGATATTGCGCTTGCTCCGGCCATTTCGCGAATCGACAAACGGATTTTGTACATCACTTACGACATTTCCAAGTACTTGAAAAAAGGCAAAAACGTGATTGCGATACATTACGGCTCCGGATGGAGCATGAACAACTATTTTGCACCGAAAACCCGTCAGGCCGTCAGGTTTCAACTTTATGACGAAGCGCGAACGCTTGCGCTTTCAAGCGATTCCACCTGGAAATGCAGCGAAAGTTACAGCCGCAATATCGGGCGCTTCGATTTTATGAATATGGGTGGCGAACTCGTTGACGGACGCCGTTTTACCGACAGATGGGCAAGTGTTGATTTCGACGACAGTCATTGGCCAAATGCCTTGCAGCAATCGTTTGACAATGAGCCGATTTTGTCTGCTCAAATGACCGACCCGACAAAAATTATTGAAACGATAGATGCAAAACAGATCACGGAAATAACGGATTCATTGGGAAATATCGTTTACCGTGTGGATATGGGAAAGGAATTTACCGGCTTTCTCGAAGCGCGTTTCAATGGGCTGCAAGCGGGTGATAGCGTGAAAATCAGGGTCTCAATGCGCGACCGGAATCCGAATTTTGTTCGCGCTACTTACGGTATCGACAATTACGTAATTGAAGAGCAAAAACAATGCCAAGTTTATGTTGCACGCGGCGAGGATGGTGAAACATTCCGCAACCGATTTAATTTTTTTGCCGGCCGTTACATCCATTTCCAAGGTTTGCGGAAAGCGCCCGATTTGCAGGCGATCAAGGGTTTGGCGCTTTCTTCGGCGCCCGCTGTTACAGCCTCTTTTGAGAGTTCGGACAGTCTTTACAACCGGATTTTCGATATGGACAAATACACCTTCCAAATGTGCCATACAGAGGGTGTTACCGTTGATTGTCCGAATCGCGAACGTCTCGGATACGGCCCCGAAGGGGCTTGGCAAACGCTATGGGGACTTTTGCTGCCCTGTTTCAATTCGTCGGCCTACTGCGTGAAAAATGTCCGCGATTGGGCGGATGTTCAGTATCCTGACGGGTTTATCAACAACGTTGCTCCACAAATCAGCTATATGTACGGCTGTGCGCTCAATGGCGCATCAATACTGAACATCGCGGTAGAGCACTACCGTATTTACCGCGACCGCCGAATTTTGGAAATGGCTTGGCCTACGGCCAGGAAATGGTTCCATTTCTTAGAAAAGTTCGTAAAAAACAATATGCTGACGCCTTACGACAGGGATGGTTATTTCCTTGGCGAATGGGTGAGCCCCGGCCCGGTTTTTGAGTATGGCGGCACCGAAGAAGCCCTGTTTTTCAATAACTGCATCTATGCCGCAAGCCTCGCTTTTATGATTGAACTTGAAGAAGAACTTGGCGATAAACAATTTGAAATTGAATATTTTAGTGCCAAACTTGCTGCGCTGCGTAAAACCTTGCATCAAAAATACTACAATCCCGAAAAATGCAGCTATCAAAATTGCGATCAGGTGCGCAGCGCCCTTGCGCTCTATGCCGGAATCGTTCCCGACAGCCTGAAATCGAGGGTAGGGCAGAGCCTCGAAAACCGTTTGCGGGAGCAGGGTTTCATCAATGTCGGCAGTTTTGGGCGTTATCCGTTTTATAAGACCGTTTTGCAGGATTCTGTTGCTTTTGCGCTTTTGGCCGATATTCTGACGAAAACAAGCTATCCGGGTTACGGCTATTTCCTTGAAAACGGATGCACGACTTTTCCCGAAATGTGGGAAATCGATCAGCCTAATTCAACTGTTATACATACCTCATATACAGGTGTTTCTGCGTTTTTTATTAAAGGATTGACCGGTATAAACGAAGGCGCTTGCGGCAGTGATACCCTCTTAATTGAGCCTCATCCCGTTGCAAATCTGTACCGGGCTGAGGCAGAGGTAGATACCCCTTACGGAAGGGTCAAAAGCGCGTGGGAAAAAGATAAGGAAGGCAAAATCAAATATAGCATTGCCCTGCCCTTCGGCAGCATTGCTAAATTAAGGCTGGAAAATGAAGATGAAAAAACGCTGTCCGCAGGAGAGTATTGTTTTTATACTTCTGTTTCACAATGATATAACTGATGCAATAATTACCAAATGAAGAATATCATATAGTATAAATTAAAATTAGAATCACATGAAAAAAGTATTAAGTATTTGTATCTTTTTTAGTTTGTTAGCTTGCAATGACAAAGATCCGGTATGGATTGTTACGACCCCCGATGAAGCGTGGAAGGAACAAGACAACAGGAAAATAGAATTGGTTGATGTAGAGCAGCCCGATGTTGAAGTGATGCTCTCAGAACCTCGGCAGGTTGTGGATGGTTTTGGTGCCTGTTTTAACGAACTCGGATGGACTTCGCTGTCGTTGCTCTCCGATGTACAGCGCGATTCGGTTTTCAGCGAACTGTTCGCACCGGGTAAAGGCGCAAATTTCAACATCTGCCGCATGCCTGTAGGTGCGAACGATTTTTCGCGCGACTGGTATTCGTACAACGAAACGGCCGGCGATTTTGAAATGAAAAATTTCAGTATCGACAACGACAAACAAACGCTCGTTCCGTTTATCAAAGAGGCCTTGAAATACAATCCCAAGCTCGCGCTTTGGGCTTCGCCCTGGAGTCCGCCTGCGTGGATGAAAGACAACGGACACTATGCTTGCGTATCGCTCAGCGACTTTTTCGACCAGCGTTTCCGTACCGATATTCGTCCCGATCAGGTGCGTGCCGAGGGAATGAATATGTTTATTACGGAGGATGAATATTACAAGGCTTACGCGCTTTATTTTCAGAAATTTATAGAAAGTTATCGTGGCGAAGGCATTGATATTTCGATGGTTATGCCGCAAAACGAGTTCAATTCCTGCCAGCCTTTCCCCAGTTGTACTTGGCAAGCGAATGCTTTAGCCGTTTTTGTGGGAAAATACCTCGGACCGGCGATGCAAAAACTTGGCGTGGATGTGATGTTTGGTACGATGGAGCGTCCCAATCCCGCGCTTGTGGATACGATTTTGACCGATCCGGATTGTGCAAAATACGTAAAAGGCGTTGGTTTTCAATGGGCTGGTAAAGAATCACTGCCCAATATTCACGAACGTTATCCCAATATGAAAATTTATGAAACCGAACAGGAATGTGGCAACGGTGCAAACAGCTGGGGCGGCGCCGTTTACTCGTGGGGCTTGATGAAGCATTACTTTAAGCACGGTACCAATACCTACGATTATTGGAACATCTCGCTGCTCGAAGGCGGAATGAGCCGCTGGGGTTGGGCGCAAAACTCCCTCGTGGTAGTGGACAGCCTGACACACTCCTATCGTTATACCTACGAATATCAAGTGTTGAAGCATGCAAGTCATTTTGTAAGACCGGGAGCCAAATACTTGCCGGTCAGCGGCGATTTTTCCGATATTATGGCTTTCCTAAATCCCGATGGCGGCGTGGTTGTGATTGTCTATAATTCCGAAATGGAAGAAGTCAAGAAAACCGTCAAAATTGGTACCAAGACGATTGCTCTTCCGCTGAAACCCCAATCGTTCAACACCATTGCATTGTAGGAGTTTGATGAATTTGCAATTGACGAAATATAAGCGTATCGCGATAGGGTTTTGCTTGGCAGCATCCCTGTCGGGTTATTCTTTGATTGCGGGTGAATATACTGAAATTCAGGTTGATACATTGAGGCATAAGGGCGATTTATACCTGCTGATCGGGCAAAGCAATATGGCCGGATATGGAAAGATAGCGGCGTATAACGACACCATTCCCAATGTGTGGCTACTGAAAGGACAAGACCATCAATTGTGGGAAAAGGCCGCAGAACCCATGGTGAAGTACGCGACCAATGCCCACCCGAATGATTTGCCTTCGAGCGCCGATTACCCCGATCATTTCGGATTACACTACATGTTTGCAAAGAAAATGCACGAACACACGCCGGATAAATGTATCGGCTTGGTGGTTAATCCGCGCGGAGATACATCCATCGACGAATGGCAACCGGGCTCTCAGCTCCTTGATTCGGCGCTTTCCCGTACCCGTCTCGCTCTACATTCCGGAAATTGGACCTTGAAAGGAATATTGTGGATGCAGGGCGAAAAGGATGCTTACGGGAATCATGCCGAATACAGGGAAAAACTCATTGCAATGGTAACCTATTTGCGTAACGCACTGAATAGCGATGCCGCTTTTGTTGCAGGACAAATCATGCCGATTGCCGAATATGAGGAGTGGAACCGCGATATTCTTCTGTTGCCCGACTGTTTGGAAAATTGCGCCGTTGCTTCGTCGGAGGGATGCAGCGGATGGTTTGACGCCATTCATTTCGACACAAATTCCTGTAATTTAATCGGGGAACGATTTGCGGAAAAGATGATAAAACTGCTTGCCGCCAAAGAAAAACCCCGACATAAAAAACATCGAAAACATAAAAGAAAGAATTATTAATTTTATAATCATAAAATAAATGAGTACAAGAAACTACAATCTTTCGTATATCGTACCTATAACGCTGGTAGCTACGCTTGGTGGCTTGCTGTTCGGTTACGATACTGCTGTCATTTCCGGCGCCGAAAAAGGCATGGAAGGCTTTTTCCTTGGCGCTACGGATTTTGAATACACAAAAGTGCTCCACGGCATCACATCGGCCAGTGCGCTGATCGGGTGCGTCATTGGGGGCGCTCTTTCGGGCTTCTTCGCAAGCCGTTTTGGCCGTCGCGATTCTTTGCGCATCGCCTCGGTGATGTTCTTCCTTTCGGCGCTCGGTTCGTGGAACCCCGAATTTCTGTTTTTCGAACACGGCGTTCCGACCCAAGACCTGTGGGTGGTTTTCAATCTTTACCGCATTCTTGGCGGCATAGGCGTGGGGTTGGCTTCGGCCATCGTTCCGATGTACATTGCCGAAATCGCTCCTTCACAGATTCGGGGTACGCTCGTTTCGTGCAACCAGTTTGCGATAATCTTCGGTATGTTGGTTGTGTATTTCGTTAATTACCTGATACTTGGCGATCATCCCAATCCTTTTGTCGATAAGGTAACCGGCATTTACACCATTCCCGAAGATAAATTTGCGGTAGAAAGCGGCTGGCGGTTGATGTTCGTATCCGAAGCCTACGTCGCAGCGGTGTTCGGGATGTTGCTGTTCTTCGTTCCCCGCACTCCGCGATACCTTGCGCTCATCGGTCAGAACGAAAAGGCGCTTGCCGTGCTGACAAAAGTCAATGGCGCGACAAGAGCCAAAGAAATCATCTCGGATATTCAGGCAACACTAACCGAAAAAACCGAAAAAATCTTTGCCTACGGTGTTTTGGTGGTCGTTATCGGTATCCTTTTGTCGGTTTTCCAGCAGGCAATCGGCATCAACGCGGTGCTCTACTACGCTCCGCGAATGTTTGAAGGCGTTGGCGCAGACGGTATGCGCTCAACGGTGATCATGGGTATTGTGAATATTCTTTTCACGGTGATTGCCATTATAACGGTTGATCGTTTCGGCCGTAAGCCGCTGCTGATCATCGGTTCGATAGGGATGGCTTTTGGCGCGTTTGCCGTTGCTTTATGCGACAATTACAAAGTGCAGGGTATTGTCCCCGTGCTTTCGATTATCGTTTATGCCGCTTTCTTTATGATGTCATGGGGCCCGATCTGCTGGGTGTTGATTTCCGAAATTTTCCCGAACACGATACGCGGAAAAGCGGTGGCTATCGCCGTTGCGGCGCAGTGGATATTCAATTACATTGTTTCTTCGACCTTCCCGCCGCTCTACGATTTCAGTCCGATGGTGGCTTACGGAATCTATGGCGTGATGTGCGTCCTTGCGGCTCTGTTTGTCTGGAAGCTCGTGCCTGAAACCAAGGGTAAGACGCTCGAAGACATGACGGCGCTCTGGCGCGGCAAAAAATAAGATTATTTGCCTTTTCGAGAGGTATTTGGTAATGATGTCAAAGATTTTTGGCATCATTACCTGTTTTTTAGAGGCTTGCGTTGCGCGGCTAAGGGTTGAGAAGCGCTGCCGCATCGTTATCCAAGAACCACAGCAGATTGCCCGATTGGGCTGCGGCTTTTGCCGCCGGATATCTTCTCTCGGCCTGTCCGCGGGTTTCGATGATTTCCCGCACCCTTTCGGCTTTGCTTTTTCCGGTAACCAAGAATGCGATGTTTTTTGCGGCATTGATGGTTTTTCCCGAAAGGCTCACCCGTTGTTGGCCGCTTTGCGGATGTGTTCCCACCACACAAATTTCGGGACTGTCCCACAAGGCGATTTGATGGGGAAAGATGGATGCCGTGTGTCCGTCGTCGCCCATGCCGAGCATCACAATATCGAAGGACGGAATTTCGTTTTGCGCTTTCAATTCCCGTCGGAGAACCTCCGCATATCTTTTCGCTTCGGCAAAGGGCTCGTTTTCGCCTTCGATGCGGAAAATTTGACCCTCCGACACCGGCAGGCGGTCGAAAAGATATTCCTTCGTCATCCTATAATTGCTTTGCTCGTCGTTTGGCGGAACGCAACGCTCGTCGCTCCAAAAAAAGCGAACCCGTGTCCAGTCGATATCGTCTTGATGATTTGCCGTCCAATATTCAAACAGCGCTTTGGGTGTGTTCCCGCCCGAAAGGGCAAGGTTTAGCGTTCCGTCCGACGCATTCAAAACCGATTTGAACCAGTCGGTGAAGCGAGCGTAAATATCCGGAATACATGCTGTTATAATTTCGATATCGATGTTTGGCTTCATCTGCTTATTTTTTTGTTACAGTTCGCAATAAATACCGTCGTCTGCCAGATTTTTGCAGGGATAACGCCAAGTGTTGTCTGTGCCCTCGATAAGTTCGTCGGCGTTGTCCGGCCCCCATGATCCGGAGGGATAACCGTATAAGGGCGCGTCTTTGTTGTTCTCCCAATGGTCGAGGATGGGCTGCACAAATTCCCAAGTAGCTTCCACGGCCTTCCCGTCCATAAACAACGTATTGTCGCCGTTCATGCAATCGAGGATAAGTCGTTCGTAAGCTTGGGGGATGTAATGGTCGTTCAGTTCGGAGTAGTGAAAATCCATGTTCACCGACTTCACTTCGTATCCGTTTCCGGGAACTTTCATGCCCGTTTTCAGCAGGATGCCTTCATCGGGATGGATGCGCAAGATCAGCTGGTTGTCGCCGGCCGGGCCGATTTCTTCTCTTTTGAAAAGGGTGAGCGGCGTGGGTTTGAAGTGGATTACGATTTCCGAAACGCGCGTAGGCAACCGTTTTCCGGTACGAATATAGAACGGGACGCCTTCCCATCGCCAATTATCGATAAAAATTTTCATTGCCACGTAGGTTTCCGTCCGCGAATCGGCACTGACGCCGTGTTCTTCCCTGTAACCCGGATAGTGTTTCCCCCGTGCGTTGGAGGTCGTATATTGTCCGCGGATAACGTTGTTTTCCAATTCTTTTTTGTGGAAAGGACGCAAGGAGCGGAACACTTTCATTTTTTCGTAGCGGATATCTTCGGCGGTGATTTTCGCGGGCGCTTCCATCGCCACCAACGACATCACTTGTAAGAGGTGGTTTTGTATCATGTCGCGCAAGGCGCCCGCGTGGTCGTAATAGCCGCCCCGGTCTTCCACTCCGATGTTTTCGGCGGCTGTAACCTCCACGTGCCGAATGTAATTGCGATTCCACAAGGGTTCATAAATGCCGTTGGCAAAACGTGTAATCAACAGATTTTGAACAGTTTCCTTGCCTAAGTAGTGGTCTATCCGGTATATCTGGTTTTCGTTACAGAAATCGAGCAAAGTATTGTTTAGTTCGCGAGCTGATTGCAAATCGCGACCGAAAGGTTTTTCGATGATGATTCGCCGAAAACCTTTTTGTTCGAGGGTCAAACCGTGGCTGTACAGGTGTTTGGGAATGATGGGGTAGAGCGACGGCGGCGTAGAAAGATAGAAAATGCAATTCTTTTGCAAATCAAATTTTTCATTCAAATCGGCGAGCTTGTTCTTCAATATCTCATAATCAGCGCTTTGATCGGTTTGGATGCTGAGGTAAAAAACTTTCGAAAGGAATTCGTTAATCGTTTTCGCTTCGGCTTTCGGGAAAAGCGAAAATTCACGGATGCCTTCTTTCATTTTGCGGCGGAATGCGTTATCGGTATATTTTGTGCGGCTCACACCCAGCACCACATATCCTTCCGGCAACGAATGGTTCACGTAGAGGTTGAAGACAGCCGGAAGCAGTTTGCGGTAGGTTAAGTCGCCCGAAGCCCCAAAAATAACCAAGGCTTGATTTGCAATATTCTTTTTCATTATCTATCCTTTGTTTAGACCTTGTTTTCGTCTAAACAATTTTGAGGAAAAAAAGTTGTATGCGTCCATTTACACAAGGGGATGCCCTGTGCTGATGCTCAATGGCTTTCAGCCATACTGATACGGCATTTTCCGACTGTAAAGACGGGGCACGCCCCGTCTCTACAAAATACCATACAAGTCCCGCCGAGGGACGACACTTCACCCCGAAGAACTAAGAACTAAAAACTAAGAACTATAAACTATAAACTAAGCCCCCCCTTTTCGCGCCTTCTAACTTCTAACTTCTTAATTTTCAATTTTTAATTTTTCGAAGTACACTTCCTTTTTCGGCAGGTTGATGGTAAAGTTGTAGCGTTTGAAGAAGAGGATGCCGATAGAGCCGTCCGGCGCGTTTTCGTCTGCATTTTCGACGCTGCCGCTGCCCGAAGCTTGGAGGGTTACGGGCATATCGTCCATAAACAGGTTGGCGCCGATAAAGAAACGGCTTGCTTTGCCGTAATAGACAGGGGTAGCATGTCCCATGCTGACGGTACTGCCCATTCCTTCGGGTTTGAAACCGCTTAGCAGCAGCCGGTTTTTACGCACAAAACGGGTGAAAGCAATCAGGTGATAGTTGGCTCCCGTGTCGAGCAGAAAATCGCCCTTAACGGCTTTTTTGCCGGTCAAATTCAGCTCTGCGGAGATGAGAATGAGGTTGTGGTGCATCGTAAGGGGCAGGCTTGCCAAGGTATCGGAAGGCGGCGTGAAACGGTCGGGCTGATAGAGCTGCAGTTCCTCTGTATCGAAATCGAAGCGCGTAACGTAATTTTTCAGCAGGTTCAACCCGATGATGCCGTCCACATTGCTGATCTCGTCGAAGATGGCGATGTTTTGTTCGGTAAGCGACAGGCTATCGGAGAGGCGAACCTTGTTTCCGGTGGAGATGTGGATTTGTTTCTTTCCCCCCACAAAATAGGCGTCCTGCGCATAGCCGATTTTCAGTTGAAGGGAATCGGCCAAGGTTTTGCGGATAGCCATGCCGTCGGCGCCGGTGTCCAACAGGAAGGATAGGATTGTCGGTTGGTCGTTCAAGCGTATCTTCAGGATGACGCCTTTTTCGGTCAGCTTGAAGGGGATAAATGCCGATGGAACTTCTCCCTTGCCCGCACGAAGCAGGCAGGGGAGTATGACGGTCAGCAATAAAATTCGGATGCGAAGCATGATTACGAACGGGGAACGTTAGCTTTCAGGGCTTCTTCCAATAAGGGACGCAACTCTTTCGACGAAGGCCGGGGCGCATCGCCCGATACGAGTTTCCCGTCTTTGCCCACAAGGATGAAACGCGGAATACCGGAAATCTTGTAGGGTTTTTTCAGCGCTTCGTTCGCTTTTTCGCCGGCAAACAGTTGAATGCCGGGCATTTTCTTTTGAGTGAGGAAGGTTTTCCATTTTGCGACGTCCGCAGCCTCGTCCACGCTGATCCCGATGAAAACAATGTCGTCGCGGTTTTTGTATTCCGCTTCTATTTTCTTCAATTCGGGGATCTCTTTGATGCACCAGCCGCACCACGTAGCCCAGATATCGACATACACCACTTTTCCTTTGAACGACGACAGGGTATATTCTTTTCCGTTCGCATCCGCGAAAGTGAAGTCGGGCGCTTTTTCCCCCGCCACGTTCTTGCGTAGCGCAAGTTCGAGGTTGTTTAACCGCGCCTGTTGATTTTCGGTAACGAGGCTTTTCCCGTATTTCTGACGGAAATCGTCCAACTGGGCTAAGGTCTTGAGATTCTTCGAAAGCAACAAGGTCAGCTCTCCGCGAACGGTATCGTTTGCAATCAGGCCGGCATCCGAGCCGACGAGCAACTGTTCCATCAGCGATTGATAATTGATTTGATTGGTCGGCAAATCATCCAAAGCCCTTCTCTTAGTCATATAGGCATTCAACACCAAGGACGAACCGGCCGGATAATTGAGCAGGGAGGTGTTGGCGGTAAGGGCAGGCAGATCGAGATTGCGGTAGTAATCGTCGTAATCTTCGCCCACCGGATGAGCGCTACGTGGCGTTTGAATAAAATTCAGGGCGATAAAGAGCAGGTCGTTGCGTTTGAAATTTTCAAAGGCGGCATTAAATGCCCTGTTTGGCGTTGCCGCTTTCGGGTAGCTTTTCAGTTCTTCCAACTTTTCGTCGAGCAGCGGGAAGAAATCCACGTATGTGCTGTTGTGCTTTTGAAAATACACTGCTTTCGATTCCAAAGGGAATATGAAATTGTGCCACTTGTACATTTCTTCGTTTTCCGGCGTGTTTTCGCCCGTCAGCTCGTAGCTGTCATCCGTAACTTTGAGGTTCAGCCGATCGCCGGGTTTGATGTAAAACACGTATCGGTGCATGACAATAGTCGGACTCAGCGAAATAGCGAAAAACCCTTCTTTGTCCGCATTAAAAGCAAAAGAGAAGCGGTGGCTGTCGTCGATCTTCGACGAGGCGATTTCGGTCAGCGTGCTTTCGGCAATGCTGTACAGCTTCACCGACTCCACATTGCCCCGTTCCCACACGCCGCTCACAATCGACAATTCTTGAGCGGAAAGGCTTGCGATGCTCACAGGCATCCATATAGTTAGAAAGAATAAAAATAAACTCTTCTTTAAAAGTAAACGTTTTTTCATAACAAATTAATTTACCGGGTTAAATTTTCATACACAGGTTCAGAGATATGCCTGACGGATTATTTTAAAACTCCGTCAGGCATTCTTTGCGCGAAGATACGCATTATTTTTGAAAATTCAAAACGTTTATTCCGTATAAACATAGAATTGAAGCCAACCGATATAACGGGTACCGGAAGTGAGGGCGGGCTTCACATTCCGGAGAATGATATACCGCGCCGAAGGAATTGACGGAGTGATTTGCGCATAGACGTATCGGGCGCAGTTGTCGATAGTGCCGATATACGATTCTTCGTATTGTGCAAATTGGGCTTCGGTGGCATATCCCACTTCATAGGATTTGGCAAAACGGTTCGCAGTGGATGAATAGCCGTCGAGTTCGATGCCGGAGATGTTATCCACATCTTTGCCCAAATCGATGACGACATTCAGCGCGAAATCATTCGCCGTGGAAGTGAAGTAGGTCGTACCTGTTCCGTCGGTTACCATGTTGGATGCCGGATAGCTTGCCGAATAAGGCGCTTTCGTCAGATAGGTCGCTGCCTCGCGGACATCAACCGCATAGCCGCTGCGATCTTCTTGCTTAACGCCCAAAGCCGCTGCGGCGGAGGCATCCACGGCAGAGCCTGTCTTATAGACCGAAACCGTACGTCCGGCGTCGGTTAATTGGTTGCTCACCCTTGCGATGAAATAGTGAACTTTGGCCGTATTGTCCGCAGCAGCGCCATCCACGCCGCTTACCGATTTGATTTCCAACGGAATCAAATAAATTCCGCCTGTGGCCGACGGGATGCTTGACGGCTCCAAGGTACCTGCCACAGATGTCTCCGTTTTGCCCATCGTTAGATTAACCGTTGGGAAAGTGGCAGATACGGATGGATAATTTGTATTGTATGCGCTATTATAGCCATTTATCAAGCTGTTGTTGACTTCCAGCGAGACGTTTACGTCATTGTCGATCGCTTGTTTGGTGAGCGTGAAAGGCATCTTCCAATCCCAAGTATTTAAGGTCATCCCATCCATATAAGTTTCCGAGCCGCTGAATTTAACGCCGATTTTTTGAATTACGGTGATAACGACATAACATACCCGTTCGTCATAATCGATTTTTGCGCCGCTACCTGACACCGTGAGCATGCGTAAAGGCAAAAGATAGGTTTGTTGCCCCGTATTACCTGTAATCCCATTGAAAGCCGTCAATTTGCCGGTATATGCGAAAGAAACGGAATCTTCGGAAATGGTTTCTCCTTTGGGAATCGTGAGGGACGTGTTAGTCGTAAATTCATTGGGGAATTGTACATAATTGATACCATTTTTTATCCTGTACACATCCAACAAAGCGTCATCCCTTAAGAACTTTACTTTAGTCTCGCTGATCACCGGCTGGGCGGAATGTACCGGAAATTTAATCCAGAGTGTATCCAATTCTTTCGTTTCGGCATCGTAAATCCGTACTCCTTCGTTGACGGTATGCACCAGTGTGTAGCATATCGTTTGCTCTTTGGCATCCACATAGACGTCATTGGAAGCCTCGACGCTGGTAATGTCCTGAAAGTCGTTAATGTTTTTGTCGCAACCGCTAAGCGCCATAATGCTACCAAGCAGCGTCAAGGCACAAGCGTATTTTATTGCTATCAGATTCTTCATATTGTGATTATCCTTTAGAATTATTTTTTCTTAAAATCAAGACCAACAACCTTGCCCAATTCCGTGAAAGACATGGTAACTTGTTTGGGTGCCAAAGCAGGCTCTGCCGCTATCATGTTGTCCGTAGGATATTTGGCAAGTTCCAATGTTCCGCTGTTCGCATCAGTTAATGTGAATACTTCCAACTTACCACATTCTTCTTTTGCTTTCGAAGCATTGTAGGTGGCAACTACCAAGCCTTTTTCTACCGACTCGCTCACTTTATAAACCGCTGAACCGTTGGTGTTTGGATAAGTGAATTTAAAGGCAGTAATCTCACTGTAACCGTCTCTCACAAACAGGTTGGTTATCTCCGTTTCTAAAGCGGTGGCGCCGGAGGTATCTACTTTATA
>JAISUH010000014.1 GCA_031272205.1 Dysgonamonadaceae bacterium
GCGCCTTGCCATTCTATTGATATGAAAATCCTACGGATTTTCGATTACCAAACTGCTCTGAAAGAGCAAAATCAACAGCGTAGGGCACCTGTCTGCCGACAGGCAGGCCGCCCTACGAATGGGTTCCCCCCCCCACCGTCTGCGCCCTGAAAGGGCAAAATCAACCTTGCTTGCGGGCTTTCAGCCCTTTGGGTGCGGGCAACGCCCGTTTATACAGGGCGTTGCCCTGCGCTATTGCTACATGGCTTTCAGCCATACAGATACGGCATTTGGCGACTGTAGAGACGGAGCACATTCTGTCTCTACAAAAATACCATACAAGTCCCGCAGAGACACCACTTTATTAACCGTATGCTTCAGCTTACGGACAGCACATCCCTCTCCACCCCCAAAGTCCCGCCGAGGGACGGCACTGTATAAACTTTCCAAGTTTTCAAAACTTGGAAAGTTTGAAATGTATTTGCATCACCTTTTTTAAAAAACATTCCAAATTTTTGAAATTTGGAATGTTTAGCTGTCCCCTCGAAGAACTAAGAACTATAAACTACCCACTAAAACACCCTCTTTCACGCTTTCTAACTTCTAATTTCTACCTTCTTAATTGGCTACCGCCGAACGTTGTTTCTCAATTCTCAATTCTTCGCTGCCATTCACGATCTTTTTTTTTCGAAAAACTTTTTCATCCATGCGGCGCACTCGTCGGCCATGATGCCCGATGTTACTGTCGTTTTGGGATGGATGACATTGGGTGCGAGTTTCGAAAAGCCCCGTTTCTCGTCTGTTGCTCCATAAACGATGCGCGATATCTGTGACCATCCCAATGCCCCGGCGCACATCGGGCAGGGTTCCACGGTAACGTACAAAGTGCAGTCAATCAGATATTTACCTCCGATGGTGTTTTCTGCCGATGTAACGGCCTGCATTTCGGCGTGTGCAGTTACGTCGTTCAGCGTTTCGGTGAGGTTGTGTGCGCGGGCGATGATACGCCCGTTGATCACGATTACCGCCCCAATGGGGACTTCGTCTTTGTCGAATGCTTTCCGCGCCTCCGCAATAGCTTGAGCCATAAAGTATTCGTCGGAATTTGAGGTTTGAAATTTGGTATCCGGAGTTTTCATTTTGCCGTTATTTTTTTATATCAATTCAATGGCGTCGTATCTTATCTCCTCATCTCGTTTTCTTCGAACAAGGTGGGATAATCGTGCTCCATGTTTTTGAGGATATGCGTCAGAATGGTCTCCCTGAACCAACGCGAGCGGTTGCCTATCTTGTATTTTTTCAGGTAGAAAAGAATGAGATTGTATTCTTCGTCGCTCAGCATAAATACGGCTTTTTTTTGGCGAGGCTTCACTTTTGTTTGTACTTTGTATTTCTTTGATGTCTTCATCCTTTTCTTTTGCGGTGAGGTATCATTTTGTTTTGCGTTGCAAAAAAACAAAATATTTTCGCTAAAACGAAAGAAATATTGCATAAATTTGTATTTTTATGCAGTTTATGGCTCAACACAACGAACTTGGAAAGCGAGGGGAAGATGCCGCCGTGAGATTGCTCGAATCGAAAAAATACCGGATTTTGGAGCGTAACTGGCGGTTTTCGGGACACGAAATCGATATCATTGCCGAAGACGGCGATTTTATTGTATTCGTCGAAGTAAAAACACGCACATCGGTGCAATGGGGTAATCCTGAGGATTTTGTCGGCAACGCCCGTATCAAGCGCATGGTGCAGGCCGCCGATTATTATCTGCAAGAAAACGACGTGGATAAACCGGCTCGCTTCGATATCGTCGGTGTTGTCTGGAACGGTAAATCGTTTGAGTTGGAACACATCGATGATGCGTTTCTGCCGCCTGTGAATTAAAAGTGATGAAAAAAATGCCAAAAAACAACAGAAAACCTGTTTATGAAGCAGAAAAATGAGAATTGGCAGGTCATTCGGCTGCAAGAAACCATATCGACCAATTCTTTTCTCAAAGAATTGTTGAAAGAAGATGCGCTTGCCGACCGAATCGTAGCGGTAACCGAATTTCAGCGTGCGGGAAGAGGACAGCGCGGCAATTCGTGGATAGGAGACAAAGGGAAGAACCTGCTTTTCAGCATACTTGTTCATCCCGCAACGATTTTGGCCAAAGATCAGTTTATCCTGTCGCAAATCGTGTCGCTATCCGTGAAAAAAACATTCGATTGTTATGCGAAACACATTCGCATCAAATGGCCGAACGATATTTATTGGAAAGACAAAAAATTGGGCGGTATCCTGATCGAAAATGACTTGCAAGACCAATACCTTCAATCGTCGATTATCGGTATCGGATTGAATATCAATCAGGTTGATTTCCAGAAAGCCTTGCCCAATCCGGTTTCTTTGAAGCAGATTTTGGGCATTGATTCGAATCGAAACCTTATCCTCGACCGGATATTGCAGATCTTTTTCGGCCTTTACGACCGTTTGTCGCAAGAGGGAGCGACCTCCATCGAAAAAGAGTATATGGAAAGTCTCTATCGGGGCGACGGCTTATACGGCTTCGAGGATTCCAACGGGCCTTTTCAGGCGCGGATAGAAGGCGTTCGTCCGTCGGGGCATCTTGTGCTGCGCACGTCAGACGGGGACGAGCGCGTTTATGCTTTTAAGGAAGTGCAGTTTATGTTGTAGAATATCATATATAAATCGTTATTTATGAAGTATAAAAGAATATTATTGAAACTTAGCGGCGAATCGCTGATGGGCGGAAAACAGTACGGAATAGACGAAAAACGTCTTGGCGAGTACGCCGAACAGATAAAAGATGCGGCGCTGACGGGCGTACAAATCGGAATCGTCATCGGCGGCGGAAATATTTTTCGTGGCTTGAGCGGCGCTTCAAACGGGTTCGACCGCGTGAAAGGCGACCAAATGGGGATGCTTGCCACCGTTATCAACAGCCTTGCGCTGAGTTCGGCGCTGACTTCCATCGGGCAGAAAAACCGTGTTTTTACGGCTGTCCGCATGGAACCTGTCGGCGAGTTTTACTCCAAGTGGAAAGCCATCGAAGCCATGGAGAACGGCGAGATCGCCATGATCTCCTGTGGCACCGGAAATCCGTTTTTCACCACCGATACAGGATCAGCCTTGCGCGGCATCGAAATCGAAGCCGATGCCCTGTTCAAGGGCACACGTGTGGATGGCATTTACACCGCCGACCCCGAAAAAGACCCTTCTGCTACGAAATTCGACGACATCTCTTTCGACGAAATATATCGTCGGGGGCTGAAAGTGATGGATCTCACAGCCACCACCCTGTGCAAAGAAAACAACCTCCCCGTCGTGGTTTTCGATATGGATACCTACGGAAACCTGAAAAAAGTAATTGGAGGAGAACCTATTGGCACCTTGGTGCATCTGTGAAAATCCGGGAATTAAGGAAATTCGATGAATTTTTGATTTCTTATATTTGATACATGTTGTCTATAAGACGAAAATTTTCACTATTTTTGTTTACCGAATAAAAAATCTGATGAATATGAGTGATCTTGCAACCATCAAGAAAGATGCCGAGGAGCAAATGCAAATGACCCTCGAATTTTTGGAAGAAACGTTTTCCCGCATCCGCGCCGGACGCGCCAATATACACATCCTCGACGGTGTGCGCGTGGAATATTACGGCAGCAATGTGCCGCTGTCTAACGTGGCTAATGTGAACACACCCGATGCGAAGACCATCGTCATCCAGCCATGGGAAAAAACCATGCTGAAAGTGGTAGAAAAGGCCATTATGGATTCCGACGTGGGCATCACGCCCGAAAACAACGGCGAGGTTATCCGCTTGGGTATCCCGCCGCTGACCGAGGAACGCCGCCGTCATCTGGTAAAACAGACCAAACAGGAGGCCGAAGAAGCCAAAATCAGCATCCGTAACGCACGTCGTGAAGCTATCGACGGGGTGAAAAAAGCCGTGAAAGACGGTTTGCCCGAAGACATGGGAAAAGACGGGGAAGCCGATATCCAAAAGATTCACGACAAATACGTGAAAAAAGTGGACGAAATGTTTGCTGCGAAAGAGAAAGAAATCCTCACCGTGTGAGCATTTTGCAGTTTCGAGCAACGGAAATGGGCGCTATGCAGGGATTGGTAATAAAAAACACCGGAAATTCGTACTTGGTGCGGACTGCGGAAAACGGAGACATCCTCTGCAAAGCCAAGGGGCGTTTCCGATTGGAAGGTATCCGTAGCACAAGCCCTGTTGTGGTGGGCGATTGCGTGGAGATCAGCGTGAACGGCGACGGGTCGGCTTTCATCACCGACATTGGCGACCGCAAGAATTACATTGTCCGCCGTGCATCGAACCTGTCGAAACATTCGCACATCTTGGCGGCGAATATCGATTTGACGCTGCTGTTTGTAACGCCGCGTTTTCCCGAAACCACCACCGTTTTTATCGACCGCTTCCTTGTTACGGCTGAGGCCTATCGCGTTCCGGTCTGTTTGGTTTTCAACAAAATGGATTTGTTTGACGCCGCCGACCTCGAATACATTGACGGCCTGATAGCCTTATACGCCTCTATCGGCTATCCCTGTTTGAAAATATCGGTGGAGGAAAATACCGGTATTGATGCCGTGAGGAAGCTGATAAAAGGAAAGATAACGCTCTTTGCGGGACATTCGGGCGTAGGGAAATCCAGTTTGATAAACGCCCTGCAAAAAAATGCGTCGCAAAAAGTGGGCAAAATATCCGATTACCACCACAAAGGGATGCACACCACCACGTTTTCGGAAATGGTGGAATTGGACGATGGCGGTTTCGTGATCGACACGCCGGGAATAAAAGGTTTCGGTATCATCGATATGCAAAAAACCGAGTTCTCGCACTATTTTCCGGAGATTTTCCGCTTTTCGAAAGAATGCCGTTACAACAACTGCCTGCACATCAACGAGCCGGGCTGCGCGGTGCTGGACGCAGTGGAAAAGCATTGCATCAGCGAAAGCCGCTATGCCTCGTATTTGAATGTTCTCGAAGATGTGGAGGAAGAGAAATACCGATAAAAATCAGTTGATTCCGTAAATAAGCCTGCTTATGAGCCAGTTTTTGGTGTATTTGCTTCAAATTTTGTACGCAATTACGGTTGTGGGAATGATTATCGTCATTATTTCCGAAAACCGGAATCCGATAAAAACGGTTTCATGGATTTTGGTAATAATGTTCTTGCCGGTGATCGGATTATTGTTTTATCTTATTGTAGGTCAGGATATTACAAAGAAGCAGGTCATATCCAAACGCATGTACAGCAAACTCAAAAAACGTCCTTTGGACGAAGTATGTACGGTGGATGAAGTGAATCCCCCCGAAGGCTATGAGCAATTGGTAAAACTCTTGAAAAACCTCGATCACACGTCCTTGCTTGGCGGGAACGATCTGCAATTTTACACCAACGGCAAGGATCATTTTGAAGCTTTGCTGTCGGATATTGATCGTGCAAAAAAACACATCCACATAGAATACTACATTTTTGAAGACGATAAACTGGGTAACCGCGTTAAAGAAGCGCTGATCCGAAAGGCGGAAGAAGGCCTGAAGATACGTGTGATTTACGATAGCTTCGGTTCGCGGCACACAAAAAAACGTTTTTTCGAAGATATGCGCAAGGCGGGAATCGAAGTGGAATCGTTCCTCAAATTAGTGATGCCCATCATCACATCGCGGCTCAACTACCGCAATCACCGGAAAATAGTGGTTATTGACGGGCAAATCGGCTACGTGGGAGGAATGAACATTGCCGACCGTTATGTGGATGGTGCAAGTTGGGGCCCGTGGCGCGACACTCAGGTCAGGATTGAAGGAAAAGGGGTGCAGGGATTGCAATCGATCTTCCTCATCGACTGGTATTTCGTCAGCCAAACCCTCATCACCTCCCGAAAATATTTTCCCGTCCTCGATGTTTACGGGTCTGCAGCCATGCAAATGGTCGATAGCGGCCCTTTCAAGGAAGAGTGGGAGATTTCCAACGGTGTGCTGCAAGCCATTTACAACGCCAAAAAATCGATATTCATACAGACGCCCTATTTCCTTCCGCCCGATAACATGGTTGAAGCCTTGCAAGCGGCGGCCGTGCGCGGCGTGGATGTGCGGATTATGTTGTCGAAACGGTCGGACATGTACCTTGTGCAGAGGGCTTCCTTTTCGTTTGTAAAAGAAATGTTGCTGTCGGGCGTGAAAGTTTATCTCTACAAAAATGGCTTTCTGCACTCCAAGATGATGATTTTCGACGATATGCTGACGCTCGTTGGCTCCGTAAACTTCGATTTCCGCAGTTTCGAGAGCAATTTCGAGGTAGAGGCCTTCATTTATGATGAAGAAAAAACGGCGGAAGCCAAAAACATATTCTTGGCAGACCAGCGCAACGCCGATATCGTATCTCTGCGCGAATGGTTGAAGAGGCCAAAAATGAGGCGCTTCTTTGAATCGTTTATGCGCTTGTTTGCACCCTTGCTGTGAGTATCGGGTTTGGCGTTTTTTACTAACTTTTATGGCATAAGAAATTGAAATCATGAGAATATTTATCGTAGGATACATGGGGGTAGGGAAGACGACTATCGGCAAAGGGCTGGGCAAGTTGTTGAACATCGAATTTATCGATCTGGACAAGTACATCCAGAACAAATACCGTAAGACCATCCCCGAAATTTTTGAAGAAAAAGGGGAGGATGGCTTTCGCATTATTGAACGCGGGGCCTTGGATGAAGTGTCCGCTTTCGAAAATGTGATTGTCTCCACAGGCGGCGGCGCCCCCTGCTTTTTCGACAATATGGAAAAGATGAACGCATCGGGTGTTACCGTTTATATTGAAGCCGATCCCGAAGAGTTGGCCAACCGGCTGTTGGCCTCAAAAACCGTGCGCCCGCTCATCGTCGGGAAATCGCGCGAAGAACTTATTCCGTTCATCGAACAACATTTGTCGGCCCGCGAGCGTTATTATAAGCAAGCGCATATCGTGTATAAAACCGATAAGCTGCTTACAAAAGATCAAGTTCATTTGACCATAGACGGCATAGCCGAAAAACTGAAAACCCTGCCGAAATGATGTACGAACCACTGAAAAGCGCTTCGTTTTTTGTACGCGAACTGCTGCTGAAAGTTGAGAAAACCAATGTTTCGTTGTTGATAGGCCTCCCCAAAGAGACGATGCCTTTCGAGAAACGCCTTGCGCTCACCCCCGAAGCCGTTTCGCTGCTCGTAGATGCGGGACACAGGGTCGTGGTGGAGCGGGAAGCCGGACTGAACATCAACTATTCCGACCGCTATTATTCCGAATCGGGCGCGATGATCGTCGATACTCCCGAAGAAGTTTTCCAAGCGGATATTATCGTTAAAATAGGTACGCCGTCATATACCGAAGTGCAGATGATGAAACCGCGTGCGACTGTCTTTTCGTTCCTGCAACTGAACCTGTTTTCGAAACAAACCCTTGAGCTTATGGCCGAGAAACGCATCAGCGCGATAGCCTACGAATTGATGTACGACAGCACGGGCGTTTCGCCTTTTGTAACGGCTATTTCCGAGATAGAAGGCGCTACCGCCATTACGATTGCTTCCGAATTGATGAGCAACGCCCATGGAGGAAAAGGTATTTTGCTGGGCGGCGTGCCGGGCATCTCGCCAACCGAAGTGGTCATTATCGGCGCGGGAGTGGCCGGAACCATTGCGGCGCGGGCTGCCTTTGCCCTCGGAGCAATGGTCAAGGTTTTCGATAGCGATGTGAACAAGTTGCGAACCATTCAACGAACGCTGGGACGAACGTTTTTTACTTCCACCTTCCATCCGAACGTACTGCGTAACACCTTCCGTTCGGCCGATGTGGTTATCGGAGCGATGCAGTATGTGAACCAGACTCACCGGTACATCATTTCCACGGATCTGGTGCGGGAGTTGAAAAAAGGAGCGCTCATCATCGATTTACGAATGGCATACGGGGGCTGTTTCGAAACTACTGCGGAAGCCTGTTTGCCCGATACTCCCGCCGTTTTCGAACGTTTTGGGGTACTCCATTTCTGCGAGATGAGCGTCAGCTCGCGCGTCGCGCGAACAACCTCCATGGCTATCAGCAATATTTTTGCTACCTTGTTTGCTTCGATGGGCGAATACGGTGGAATCGGAGGCTTAGCAAAAGCCGACCGGGGATTTGCATCGGGATTCTACCTGTTTTCGGGGAAAATGGTCAATTCCTACGTCGGAAACCGGTTCAACATTCCCGTAAACGACCTTGGATTGTTTCTGACGGGATTTTGACGGTTAGTCTATGACCTGAGCGATTAAATATAATCGTCCCCGAACTGAAATTTCACGTCGGTAACGAAATGTTTTATGCGCTGTTCTTCGTCTTTCCGGCAAACCAGCAGCACATTGTCCGATTCGGCGACGATATAACCTTCGAGCCCTTGCAGAACAACCAATTTCTTCTTGTCTTTTACCGCCACAATATTGTCATAGCTTTCGATATACAGCACTTTATCGTGCAGGACAGCGTTGTCGCTGCTGTCTTTTTTCGCCATTTCATGCAAGGAACCCCAGGTGCCGAGGTCGCTCCAACCGAAATCGGAAACATTCACGAAAACGTTGTCGGCTTTTTCGAGGATGCCGTAATCGATGGATATACTGGGGCAGAAAGGGAAGGCCGAATCGATAAATTCTTTTTCCCGTGGCGTGTTGAAATCATCCAAGCCGTCGTTGAACTTGCCGGAAATATCGGGTAAATATTTTCGGAAGGCCTCCAAGATGGTATTGACGTTCCACAGGAAAATCCCCGAATTCCAAATAAACTCGCCGCTTTTCACAAACATTTCGGCAATCTCCCGATTGGGTTTTTCGGTAAACGTTTTCACTTTGTGAATGCCGTTTTCCGAATCTTCGCCCATTTGAATGTAGCCGTATCCGGTTTCGGGACGGCTCGGTTTGATTCCCAAAGTCATAAGCACAGGATGTGTCGCTACAAAATTCAAGCCCTTGGTGATGTCGGCAATAAACAGGTCTTCTTTCAAAATAAGATGATCCGACGGCGCCACCACAATATTGGCATCGGGATTGATGGCTTTGATGTGGTAGGTGGCGAAAGCTATTGCCGGCGCGGTATTTCTGCGGATGGGTTCGAGCAATATTTGTTGTTCGGTTAATTGAGGCAACTGTTCCTGTGTCAGGTCTTTGTAAGCATCGTTTGTAACCACAAAGATGTTTTCGGCAGGAACTATTTTACTGAATCGGTCGAAGGTGTTTTGAAGAAGAGATCGGCCTGTGCCGAAAAAATCGAGAAACTGTTTGGGGTATTTTTCTTTGCTGAAAGGCCAGAAACGGCTACCTATCCCGCCGCTCATAATAACGCAAAAGTTATTGTTTTCCATTCTGAATTGCATTTAATCGTTAATGGTTTTTTCTTTATAAAGTGTCAGTTTAATCGGGTTTGCATTAATAACACACAAACGAAACGCTTTGTTCTTTCTTTCCGTCGGTTTCGAGATTTAAAGTTAATGAAAAAATCGGAATATTCAATTTTTTCGTTCCCGATAAGCGAAAAAAGAGACGATACTGTTTTGAAATCCCGAAAATATGTGTATTTTTGCAGTCGCTTTCCAACAGAAGCCCAGATGGCGGAATTGGTAGACGCGCTGGTCTCAAACACCAGTGGATTCACTTCCATGCCGGTTCGATCCCGGCTCTGGGTACATCCTAAAACACCAACAGTCTGATTGATAGATTGTTGGTGTGTTTTTTTATTTTTGCGCTTTGCACCACCGTTGCACCCCATAAAACCAAAACGCCTGAGTTTGCGATGCAGTCTCAGGCGTTTTGGTTTTTTTGTCTTATCGAAAGATTCCGGCAGGATTTATTCAATCTTCCTGAATTGCGTATAACAATAGTTGTAATCCCCATTGGCTGCGCCGGCCGACCATGAAGCATTGCCTGACGATGTTCCCGTAGGATAGGTGCGCAGGGTGAATCCTCCTATGACGACGGTGCTCGAAGAACTTGTGTGGTGTACCATATCGAATACTAACCCGTCTGTCAAACTAAAATTCCCGGAGCCAAGTGAATTGGCTGTGCTACTGGACACGGTATTGGCGCTGCTGTAAAACATCAGTATCCAAGCATCCTTTGTCGCGTCGCCCGGTATTCCGGTGCTGAATTTTTGAGCGGTTATAGTAATAATACCATTTTCTTCGGGTAGGTATTTAAAGACAATGTTTCCTGTACTTTCGTCTTTCAAAATGCCTTTCAGATAGTACGTGTTGTTGTCTGCACCGCGGACTAATTCAACACGAGTCGTCTTCGTTCGGGTGCTGGCATTGTACGTAGTACCATACGCAAGCTCATACACACCCAGATAATCTTCATATTCCAAGGGCAGGAGATATTTCGGTCGCTTGTTCTGCGTAATGGAAAGCGGTATGCGCGGAACGGTTTGACCTTGCGGAACAAGCCACACAATGGTCGAACGCGTATCATCCCTGTTATCACTTGCTATGGCGGTCAGCGAGATGCTGTCGCCCTCTATCGTTGCTTGCAGCCAGTTGCCTTCTATCTCGGCCACTTCTAAGGGGAAGTCGGCTTCGTATGCGAATTTCGCATCCTCGCCAATCCCGTCGAGAGTGCGCATTCCGATGGTTTTCATTTTCACTCCGCTCTGGCTTACCGGAATCTGATAGTCGGCTAAGCCGTCGGCGCTCAGATAAACAAGCGCTGTGCGTTCTTCCAACGACAGATTCGGCTCTACGGACACGCTTATTGTCGTACCCGACACGCTGATCCGGCACCACGATTCGCTGCTGGTCGCCGTTACATTCGGCGTCTTCAGGACAATCTCGCCTGTCCCTCCCGCAGAGTTGAACGTAACGTTGGAAGAGGCGACTTCTACCCGATGAAACGAGCCGTCCGCATTTTCATCGCTGCAGGCAAACGCCGCTATTGCAATGAAAACGAACAATATATAATAAACTGCTTTTTTCATAACTATATAGTTCTTTTGAATTTAATAAACGAGAAAATATAACCTCCGACGTTGGGCGTATAGTTTGTTGACAAACTGGCTCCCGCCATATCGCATACGCGAAGGTAGAACCCGAAGAAATCGTATGTGGATACATAATTGCTTAATGTCATTACCCGCTCTCCGCCTTCATCGTTGTTCCATGTACCGATCAAACCGGAAGTCGTTGAGGTATAGATATTGGTACTCTTTGTGCCGGCAAAATAGATACGCAACTGGCAATCTTTGCCGATATGAGACGCATTGGTACCGGGGTATGTGAACGTGAAATCGGGGATATAGGAAGTTACGATATACATACAGCCTTTCAGCGCGTCGTATTTCACTTCCATTGCCGGAAAGTCGAACACATCGCCCGACAACCAGTAAGACACGCCAAGCACATTGCGCGTAAATGTAACATGCCCGGTCTTGCGCTGTCCGTTTGAAGCGGAGTTACCCGCGCTTGTCGCATCGTATTCAATGACCCAGTCGCCGAGGATGCTTCCGTAGGTCAGTTGGAAGCCGTCGGGGAATTTCGGTTTCAGCGCTATGCTCAGATTCTGACTGTCTGTATATTCTTCACTCGCACTGTTCCACCGGAGACCGTCGAGCACGATGTCGCCTGCCTGCGCGGAAATCGTCAAAGGCTGGGCAAACATAATGCCGTCCTGCGTGTAGCCGAATGGGACGTCGGTTGTCGATGCGGTGATTCCCTCCGCCCATTCTATGGTCATCTTGCGTTGCGCGATAGCCGCAAAGCCATAACTCACTCCGTTGACGTTGATCTCGAAGGTGGGGTAATCAATCATTGAATCGGCAAATTGGGAAACGTCGGCGTAATAGGCAGCGACGTTAAAATCATTCGCGCATCGGGTCAGTTTCAATACATTACCGCGCTTTTTGCCTCTGAGCGTTATCTCGTTCTTGTCTTCGCTGATGCTCACTACAACAAACTCGTAATCGCCTGCCAGCCCGTCGGTATCGGACGAACTTTTCACTTCGGAGAAATAGTTGAGCACCTTGTTGTAGGTGTTGATGGACACTACCGGTCCTTGCGACTGCTCCATCTTCCATTCCGATGTGGCTTCCACACCCGGCGCCACGTTGGTTTGCGTTTCGCAAGAGATGGTAACGTTCTTGCCTTCAAACTTGAAGTGCATGGCGTATCCGCCTATTGCATAATTGACTTCGGGATAATAATTCCCCAGCCAGCCGTTGGAAGCGCTGCGCAATATCTCTTCACATTCGGCGACGGTTTTGTTCATACGGACAGCCGGACTGTCGTCGAAAATGGCGTCTTCCATGCCGACGCACGAACTTGCCAACACTACGGCCAGCAACAATCCTGTCAAATAGTATATTTTTCGTTTCATAACTCAACTATTAATCAATGCTTGTTAAATCCATGGTGCCAAGCACAACGGCGTGGCGTTCAAACGTTTCTCTCAAATCGTCAATGTCAACACCCCAAACGGTTGACATGTATTCCTTAATCACGGAGATCTTATAGCGAAGGATTTCCGATCCGTCGATTCCCTGCACAGTATCTTCGTCGTCCGGATCGGGTTTTGCCCTTTCTAAAATCTCCGCCCATGTATCATCGTCGATGCCATAGATGGAACGTGTAACGTATATCGACAATGTTTCGGCAAAATCTTCCGATTCGTTCTGTCGCGCATAGCGGCTTACGAATCCTCTTTTGTAGGCCATATTCAGCGTATTGGCCGTTTCGTTCCACGTACCGCCCACATAAAAGGACGAGGAAATGGATGGCCATACCTCAGGCAAGGCTTTCTTCTGGTTCCAGATATGCGAGTTTTCGTGGAAGATGGTTTTCAGCCAGTTGTCGGTCAGCCAGTCCACGGTGGGATGGTCGGGGGTATCGTTCACCTTGTTGATGGTAATCTTCATTCCCGAAGTGGCATACGCCAAGGTTACCGTACCCGTCGATCCGGTGGTATATTTCGCAGTACCCACCAAATTGATGACGCGCGGCGTATTTCCCCGCGTGAAGTTGATTCCCGCCGATTCCGTAATCACGTCGAGCCACATATACTTCAGTATTCGGGCTACTACAATGCTCTTGTCGATAATTGCGGGCGTATAGTCGTACTTTACATCCGAATCAATATCGTTCCACTTGTAGTGAAACTCCATATTGTAGGGATTGGTATAGTTGTTTGTCAGCCATATATCGAATGGCGTCTGTTCTTCATTGCTGTCTATAATGATGCTGTCTCCCAGTTTTTCTTCGGAGCAAGCCGCTATTGCAAACGCGAACAGGCAAATGGCAAGTATTCTATATATTTTCATAACTTTATATTTTACTGATTGATTATCTTGGATTGGGCGTAAGGCCGGCTGCTATCACCTTTTTGGGTATCTGAATGGCAAAACGTTTGTCGCCCGCTTGCAGCGTTTTCAATACGCTGACGTCGTTCGTATTGGATATATACCGACGGACGACATCCATCTTCAACCGTTTCAGGTCGAACCAGCGTAAGCCGTCGAACACGGTTTCGATACGGCGGAGGTGAATCACGCAGTTCAGGTATTCCTCCTGCTTGTCGGAGGCTAACTGAATGCCGAAATGCCTGCGGAGCGTAGGCGATTCGGGCGTCCATTCATCCACATCCTTGCCATAAATCTCGTGCACCGCGTTGTCGGTGAGATTCACTTTGGCAACGCACCACGACCCCAGCCACATATTCATATCGGCAAGGGCAAGATCGTATTGTCCGGTCATGATGTAAGCCTCAGCGCGGCAAAGCAGGGTTTCGAGCATGGAGAAGATGACTTTGGACACTGTGGTGTATCCGGTGTTGTTGATGACGTCTGTTGTCTGGAACTTATACAACGTTTTGGGTATGAGTACATACACGGGAACGGAAGAAGAAGACGCCGTCCACACGTAAGGATAGAAGGTAGAACTTGTACCTCCGTTTCCCCATATTCCCGGACTGCTCATCAATTCGGTGCTGGATAAATACGGACTCACCGACCAGAGTTTGCCATAGCCGCTATAGTTGGCATAAACCCTTGCCGTTTGGCTTCTGAAGTTGGCTACCATAAAATTGGCAGGTTCTTCCGAAGAGGTGTATTTCGTGGCTAAGTCGGCAAAATTGGTAGTATTCCCCGAACCGTAGTTAGGCCAATAGGTACGGCTTGGCAAAAATGCCGCGGGGTTTTTGGTCAGCGCCAGTTCGGCGTACTCAATCACCTTCTGATAGTCGCCCTTATACAGGTAAAAACGGGTAGCGAAAGCATAGGCTGCCTTTTTGTTGAAGTGCCATTTGGGCTGCGTATAACTGTCGTTGTCGATAAGCGGCAAACCTTCGAGGAGGTCTTTCTCTATATCCTGATAGTTCGACAGGACGCTTTCGCGATTATATTCCGGGCTGACGGTGTTCTCCACCTCTTTCATATAATAAACGCCCAAATCGTTTGCGCTCGTTGCAGCATCGTAGTGCATGCCGAATATATTGACAAGAAGGAAATGCGCCCAGGCGCGGCAAACCAAGGCTTCGCCTTTCTGCGGGTTCAGGCTGGCAGGGCTTCCCTGCTCTTCGATGGCCTCCAAGGCGGCGTTGGCATGGGCAATGGCATAATAAGCCCTTTCCCAAAAATCTTCGGCCGAGTCGGAGCAATCCTGTATCTGGTCTTGCCATAAGGCGACTTCCTCATACAACGATTCGTATGCACTTGCCGAGGCGGAAGTGTCGTGTCGTTTATCTCCATTGTCAGATGAAATTTCCGCCATAATGATGGGCGGCATCGGATAGGCATTCACTAAAAGCATGCCCACTTTCTCTTCGGTGTCTATCTCGGTTCTATTGTCGGGCGGCGTATCGAGGAATTGGTCTAAAGGCTCGCAGCCGGATAGCAAGACACCTGTCATAAATACGATATATAAACTGTACTTTTTCATATCATTACCTTATTAAATTATAAACCTAAAGAAAGGGTAGCCGTAACTTGCTTGGCGAATGGCGAAGATACGCCACCGGACTGTACAAATTCCGGATCTTGTCCGTTCAGTCTCTTATCGGCATAGAGCAGGAAGGGGTTTGTGCCCTGAAGCTTGAGCGATAGGCTGTTGAGCCCGATGTTCTTCACAAAATCTTTCGGCACATTATACGACAAGCTGATTTCCTTGACGCGGACAAATCCGCCGTCGGCAACGCGCACGGTCGAGTAATTGTAGGCCGAATAGGCGTAACGCACGTATTTGTAGGCGTCGGTGGTGCTGGTGTTGTAAACCTGCCGATACGACAGGACTACCGGAATGTTCGTGATTGTTTCATCGCCGGGCATCATCCATCGGTTATTGAACTCGCGCGGAGTCGCCGTCAAATCGGTGTAGTAACGGGAGAATTTCGGATAGAGGCGTACTTTATTACCGAACGAATAGGTAATAAAGACGTTCAGTCTGAAATTCTTATAACGGACTACGTTGCCCAAACTGCCGTATAAGGTCGGATCCATGGAGCCTTCATATTTCAGGAAATCGGTATTGATGGTTTCCTGAAAATCGACAAACTGGCTGATCTCGCCGTCGGCGTTATAGAACATGGGAATACCTTCCTCATTCAATCCTGCAAAAGGAATGGAGAACAGGGCGCGGCTCGGATAACCGACCATGGGTGCGCTCACACCGCGTACAAGCTGGGAAACGCTGCGTCCTGTTTCCAACTTGGTGATCTCCGTCTTGTTGTGCGAGAAGATGTAGTCGGTAGTCCAGGTCAGGTCTTTGTTTTTGATATTTGTTACGGAAAGCTGCAAATCGACTCCGTTGGCTTTCATGGCGGCGGCATTGGCTCTTTTGTCAACGAAGCCTCCGATACCGGAAGTGAAGATAGGGCCTACAAGGTCGTAATTGTTACGCCAATAGATATCGCCGGTGAAATTAACCCGATTTTTGAGAAATCCCAAGTCGATACCGAGGTTCAGTTCGTGCTTCTTTTCGTAAGTCAATTCCGTATTGGCAAGCGAGGAGATGTAGTTGTACATTTCGCGGTCTGTTCCGTTTGGACGCCACTTTTCGGCGCTTCTGAATATGATATCCGCATTGGAGACGCCGCCTTTTGACCCTGTAAGGCTGTATGATGCACGAGTCTTCGCATGCGTAAGAATTTTCTGTTTGTCAAACCAATCTTCTTCGTGCGCACTCCAGGCAAGACCCACGTTCCACGTCGGCAACCAGCGCGAACTGCGCGACTTACCCATCATGTTGCTTCCCTCATCGCGGGCAGTAAGGTTGACGTTGTACTTTCCTTTATACGAATAGTTTAGCAATCCGAAGAATGCCGCAGTGCGTTCCCTGCCTGTCCAGTAGGTGAAATAGTCGTATCCTTCGTCGAATCCCTTGCGGAACGCTTCCCAAGCATATTTGGATACGTCTCCCATGGAGTATTGGCGTCCCCATCCGCGGAACCACGAACGGTCTTTCTCGGCGGACGTCATTTCCATACCTGCATACAGTTTGACAATGTGGTCTTCGAGAAAGACTTTGTTGTAGTCTCCCGTCAGACGGAATACGTAACCTGTCGCTTTGCGGTCTGTCCGGTCGTAGATACCACCGTCGGGCAATACGCTGATAGGGATGTCATAAGGATTATCGGGGTCGTCCCACAGATAGGTGTTGTTGTCCAGTACGTGCTGCTCGCCCATGGCTCTGTATGCCAAGGCGGTATTGGAGTTGTCCTTAATGTTATGTTCGATGGAAGAAGTGCTGTATGTCATCGACCCCAAGGCGCTAAAAGACAGTTCTTTGATGGGCTTATACTGCAATTCGCCCTGAATCAACAGGTCAACGACATTGTAATCCATATAATTGTTTTCGAGTTCGTTATGGATATTAAACGCGGCATAATCGCGCGTATAATACTCGTTGGGGTCGAGTGTGCGAGAGGTGTTCAACGCATAACTGTAGGGGTTGATGTCGAACGAACGGGACACTTCGCCGTAGAGGGCGCTGACATCCTGACTCAGCGTGCCGGGAGCGCGTTGCTTGCGATACGACAGGCTCGACTTTACAGAAGCGCTAAGCTTCCTGCTAAGATGGTGGTCTATCTTCGTCATCGCCGTGTATCGGTTGACTTGGCTCGATTCGTACCAACCCGGGTCGATCATCATACTTAGGGAACTGTAATATTGCGTTTTTTCGCTGCCGCCGCTGATGCCAACGGAATGGTTCTGCTGCAAAGCCATGGAGAACAGTTCCTTGAACCAGTCGGTGTTTCTCATTTCCGCTGCACGCAAATAAGCATTTTTGGCTTTCTCGGTGTTGGGTAACAGGAATCCGCCCGTTGCCTCGTCATACGTGTTCATCAGTTCATACATCTTGCCGTAAACGCCGCTGGTGCGGTCGCGGTAGGTATTTGTGAAGTTCAGCCATCCTTTATCTTCCAATTCCCGATAGAAACCCATCTGATCCTGCGAGTTCATGATATTGAAGGTTGAATAGCTGGGGATAAGCCGGGTCGTAAATTCACCGGTATAGCTGATCTTCGATTGTCCCTCGCGGCCTTTTTTTGTGGTAACGACAATCACGCCCGCCATGGCTTTTGCCCCGTATATAGAGGTGGCCGATCCGTCTTTCAGAATATCAAACGATTCGATATCGCTTGCGTTCAATCCTGCAATGGCGTTACTGATCAGCGTTTCGGCGTCTCCCGAAGAAAGGGCGTCCGAACTTACATCGGCCACATTTTCAACGATTACTCCGTCAACCACCCAAAGTGGTTTGGAATCGCCGTACAGGGAGGTAGCACCACGCACCTTGATCTTCGGCGCCGTACCGAATGTTCCCGAAACGTTCTGCACCGATACGCCGGCCACACGACCTTCGAGTGAACGGCTGATATCGGCGACACCGTCGAGTTTTACATCATCCGACTTTAAGCTTGAGGAGGCTCCGGTAAACAGGCGCTTGTCCATCTTGGTCATACCGGTTACCACCACCTCTTCGAGCAGTTTCGTGTCGCTTTTGAGCGTAATTCGCATCAAGTCTGTGCGGATGGATACGGTTTGTGTTTCCATACCGATGTAGGAAATGACAAGCTCTTTGGCCGAAGCGGGAATATTGGCAAGGTTGAACTTACCATCGACATCGGTAACGCTACCAAACCCCGTCAAACCCTTGACCACTATCGTAGCGCCAATAACGGGCTCGCCCGTCTCGTCAACAACGATGCCTTGCGCAGTGCGCCCTTGTTGTTGTTCGGAGAACTCCTTTGTCGGAGAGTTCCCAACATGGCCGAGGTTGTCGGAAGCGTAACTCGCGCCAGCTCCCAAACACAGCAGCCATACCAAAAAATACTTAGTTTTGTTCTTCATTATGCAAAATTTCAAGAATATGTTTCATCTCACTAATCATATTAAACCCCATTCAATTCTATACAGAGGTGGAATACAATTATTCTATACAATCACTAACCAGCAAAAATGATTGTAAATTATAAAAAAACTATAGATTCTTTTTTAACTTTTTTAGGGATGTCCAAGAATTTGGCTGCAAATATAACGAAGAATTTTTTATACTTTCACGTTTTTTTTTTTTTTTAACAATACATTGGCCCTTTTTTTGCAGTTGGTCTTTAAAATTTATTCAATAATATGGTGTTATTCAGGTATATTCTATTTTTCGCTGACCGTTTTGCCGCCCAAAACCGTAAGTACGGCTTCCGTTTTCCAAATCTCATCGACGGGGCAGGTCATTATATCTCTGTTCAACACTGCGAAATCGGCATATTTACCGGCTTCGAGCGATCCTCGGTTGCTTTCGGCAAAGATGGCGTAAGCGCCCCAAATGGTGTAGGATTTCAGAGCCTCTTCGCGAGTCATACAGAGTTGCGGATACCAGCCGTCGGCAGGATTACCGTCTCTGTCTTTGCGAGTTACGGCGGCATAAAATCCGTAGTACGGATTCAC
>JAISUH010000084.1 GCA_031272205.1 Dysgonamonadaceae bacterium
AACGAATTGCGATTGAGATGGTTATCGGTCGATGTCGGGCAAGTAACCGTGAATACGAAAAACGAGAATGGAGTAAGTCAGCGCAAACAGTTAGAGGTTGATTTTGTGTGTAATCGAGGTTTCAAACGCTTTTATATTCAATCGGCGCTTGCATTGCCCACTCCGGAAAAAATTGAACAGGAATTTAATTCGCTACTTCATATTAACGACAGTTTTCAAAAAGTGGTAATTGTCGGCGGATTAGCGCCAACTTATCAAAATAACGAAGGAATAATCGTGATGAATGTTTTTGATTTCTTACTGAATGAAAATAGTTTGGAAATATAATTTTGCTCAATACAAAATAAAAGTGTGATTTTGCAACCCAAAGTCATTATACACCGATTGAATAAATCACGGTAATCAAAAAGCAATAAAACAATAACACTCGCGGTATATTTTCAAAAAAAACATATCTTTGTAAAACAAATTTTATTTCAAGTGCTCCCGTTTCTTTATCAGATAGCAGAGGTGTTTTATGCACAATACGGCGATGAACTGTATCGTTGCACGTTTGTGTTTCCCAATCGTCGTGCCGGCGTTTTCTTTCAGAAATATATAGCAGAAGCGGCGGGCAAACCGGTTTTTTCGCCGCGAATCCTTACGATCACCGAGTTGTTTCAGTCGCTTTCCGATTATCGCTTGGGCGATCACATCGAGATGCTTGTAACGCTATATGAGCAATACAAACGCATCAACAATTCACCCGAATCTTTCGACGATTTTTTGTTTTGGGGCGAGATGCTGCTCAACGATTTCTCGGATGTGGATAAACACCTTGCTGATGCAGGACAGCTTTTTCGCAACGTGCAGGATTTGAAAGCAATGGATTTTGACAGGAGTTATCTTTCCGAAGCGCAAATTAAGGTTATACGGAGTTTTTGGACGAATTTTATGCCCGTGGAAGGGAACGAAACCAAAAAAGAATTTTTGGAGCTGTGGCGGATTCTGTTGAATTTATATACCTCTTTCCGCGAAGAACTGACCCGAAAAGGCATTGCTTACGAGGGTATGATTTTCCGGGATGTGGCCAATCGGGCAAAATCGGGGGACTTGGATGCGGAACTGAAAGAAATTGTTTTTGTGGGTTTTAATGCGCTTTCGCCCGCCGAAGCTGTCCTGATGCGGCATTTCCGCGATCTGGGCGTCGCCGACTTTTATTGGGATTACGCTTCCCCTTTTACGCGAGACAAGCCCAACAAAGCCTCGTCCTGGGCACAGGAAAACCTGAAAAGTTTTCCGTCCCGATTCGCTTTGGAAGAAGAAGAACCATCGGAGAAGCCGGTGATAGAGGTCGTGGGCATTCCTTCGGGAGTGGGTCAGGCGAAGCAGGTCAGCCGAATTCTCACGCAACTTATCGAAGAAAAAGCAATTCCCCAACCCAACGAAGCCATCAATACGGCCATCGTATTGCCCGATGAGAATCTTCTGTTGCCCGTGCTTTACTCCATCCCCGAACAAATAGGGAAGATTAATGTAACGATGGGCTATGGCCTCTCTCATGCCTCCATAGGCGGATTAATCAATCACATCGCCGATTTGCAACGCAACCTTCGGAAATCGAAGGGCGAGACCGGTTTTTATTTTCGTTTTGTGCTGGCGGTGTTGAATCATCCGCTGGTGTTGTTAGCTGCGAAAGACGAAGCGGAAAATATGAAAAAATACATTGCCGAAAACAACCGCATTTCTGTTTCGGAGAGTGAAATACAAGCCTATCCGTTGTTAGCCGCCTTTTTTCGCCCCATAGAAGATTGGCGGGAGGCCTCCGGATACCTGAAATCGATATTAACCTTCGTCTATTCCCGTATTCACGATAAAACAAACGAAACAGAGAACGACGATGAGCCGCGAACCGAAGTACACCCGATGGATTTGGAACGTGAATTTATTGTGCAGTACCATAAGACGGTTACCCGACTGGAAGATACGCTGCGCGAGGCTCCGGCCGATTTATCGGTGGAGACTTATTTCCGTTTGTTGAAGCAGTTGGCTCGCAGCATCAGCGTACCCTTCCGCGGCGAACCGCTGTCGGGTTTGCAGGTAATGGGGGTGTTGGAGACGCGCGTACTCGATTTCGAAAACCTGATTCTGCTGTCGATGAACGAGGGCGTATTTCCGGTTCGGCGAACCTTAAATTCCTTTATCCCCTATTCGCTCAGAAAAGCCTTCGGATTGCCGATAAACGAACATCAGGATGGCATGTATGCCTACCATTTCTACCGGATGACAGGCCGGGCTAAACGCATCTTTATGCTCTATGACACACGTGCCGAAGAGATGCAGACGGGCGAAGTGAGCCGCTATTTTTACCAGTTGAAATATCTGTACGGCGATAGCTTCGATATTCGCGAGCACGTGGTTTCGTACGATGTTTCCGCACCCGAAACGCTTCCCGTCGCCGTTGCCAAAATGCCCGACGTTATGGAAAAGTTGAACGCTTTCCGCAAGGGGGGCGGCAAGTTTCTTTCGGCCTCGCTGATCAACAACTACCTCAACTGTCCCTTGCAGTTTTATTTTACTGCGGTGGAAGGTTTCGACAAAGAGGAAGATGAGGTACAGGAGTCGGTCGAGGCATCGGTTTTTGGAACGATATTCCATGAGTTGATGGAAAAACTTTACGGCCGCTACAAGCATAAAACGCTTACTCCCGATGTGTTGAACGCTCTTATTGCAGACGATGAGGGGCTGACCCTGCTGCTCGAAAATGCATTTGCCAAGCATTATTTCAAGCGAAAACAGCAACCCGAACCCCTGAAGGGACAATATTTCCTTATCGGGGAAATCCTGCGCGATTATGTGAAGCAGACACTGAAAACCGATATGCAGTTCACGCCGTTTGAGTACATCGATTCCGAATACAGGTTCGGCATCGAACCCGGTGATTCATACCGCGTGAACGATACATTGAGGGTCAATTTCAAAGGGAGTATCGACCGTATTGACAAGACCGACGGTTATTACCGCATCATTGATTATAAGACCGGTACGGGAAGCGTCGATTTCAAATCTGTTGAACAATTGTTTGACGTATCTCAAAACAAGCGCCCCTATCAGATTTTGCAGGTTTTTATCTATTCGCTGTTCTACGGGATGAAAAATCCTTCGGCTCGGCTTTCACCCGCCATTTATTACCTGCGTTCCGTTTTCGACAGCAGGTTCGATCCTTCGGTTTTGTTTAACAAAGAGAGGGTTACCGATATTTCGCCTTTCATGGAAGAATTTACAAGCCGCTTCAATAACTGCATCGAGGATATTTTTAATGAAAACATTCCCTTTTCGCAAACCGAAAACGAGAAAATCTGCCAGTGGTGCGCTTTCAGGGTGGTTTGCGGAAGGTAGCTTGGTTGATTGACATCGGAAAAAAAGTCGGGTTGTATTTTATTGAAAATAATTTTTTGTCTCAAAAAAAGTTGTATTTTTGCATTCAAATGACAACAAGTTAAAGCAAAACGCATCAAAATATAACAATATGACCATACAAGTAGCGACAAGGATAGATAAAGCCGTTAAAGAAAAAGCAGAGAAAGTGGCGGCTTCACAGGGATTGAATTTAAGTGACTGTTTGCGGATTTTTATCACAAAAATGGCAAACGAGCAACGTATCCCTATTCGAATTGATCATCGCGTTGTGAGTTTGGACGGCGATTCGTTTGCGAGCGACCAAGAATATTTTGACCAAATTCCGGGATATTGGGAAAAACTTGATGCGGCGGATAAAGAACCGATAGGGAGTGGCATCTTAGTTGATGATTTAGATTGGGATAAATAAAATATGGACAACTACACAGCAGAATTGGTTGGGCAAGCAAAAAAAGATTTTGAAAAAGTAAAGAAATCGGCATATAAGGATATTGTTATTGACTTAATTAAGATAATTAAGAATAACCCCTATCAAAATCCGCCTCCTTACGAAAAACTCCAACCACCAAGAGATAACAAGTATTCGCGGCGTATCAACAAACAACATCGGTTTGTCTATAAGGTATTTGAAGAGGAAAAACACATCCAGATTATGAGTATGTGGACTCATTACGAATAATTCTATCACCGATTTTTTTCTTTATCATTCAGGCACATAGATTATCTCTCCGTTTTCGAGTTCGTAGGCGATGCCGACGCGCTTGCCCTTTTTGCCCGCCGACTGTTCTGCCGAGGGCGTATATTTGTTGATTTTATTCCCTTCTTTGGTAATGATTTCCATATTCTCCTTGCCCGGATTTTTGACTATCGTGAAATCCTCTTTCGAGAAAATCTCGGACATATTGAGGTGCATTACCATTGCAACCATCAGAGCAACAGCGAATACCATCGCCACATCGAAAAGATTAACCACAACACTCAGCGGATCGGCGTCTTCTTCCTTAAAAAATCTGCTTCTTCTCATGGTTGCGCATTTATGATTTTCGACACATATTCGAGACTGTAAATATCGCGGGCATACCATCGT
>JAISUH010000001.1 GCA_031272205.1 Dysgonamonadaceae bacterium
ACTAATCCTTCGGTGAATACGAATTTTGCACCCACATAATTCTTTGTTTTGGAATCGAAGTAACAGTCCATTGATAAACGGTTATTTCTACGCAGCACAAAGATATTGTCGAAATCGAGTGCCTCTTTAGTCACATCATACAGTTTTTGATAGAGCGGTTCTCTGCGTTTCGCATAAGCTTCAGCCGTTTCCCCATCTTTCTCAATGTCTAATGTCATTTCTTCAAAAGCATACTTTTTATTGGTAACAGCACATACATACTTACCTCGTTTAATGGTATATTCGCTACCGTTGTATTTCTCCGTACTTATCTGCCAATTGGTTTGGGACATAACAATCCCGCCAAGCAGCAGGAAAAACATTATTAAAATAATTTTTATTGTTTTCATATCTTTTTATTTTTTATTCCGTTACACTTCCACACCCGTTAGATGAAAAACCCTGTCCATACTCGTTCAGCAATTTAGGACTGAGGTTGCGGTCAATCTTGCCCTTATATTCGTCAAAAGGGGTGTATTTTTCAAATTTTTCGAGCATATCTAAATAAGTTGCATTTGTTACAGTTCCTCCCTTAATTGATTTTAAAAATTCGCTATATTCATCTGTTGTAATTTCCGTTTCAGGATCAACTTTCCACAATGCATTGCTGTCCTGCCTGTAAAATGTACCGTCTTCGGATTTCGACATCATGTACAAATCCGACACTACCTTTGCCTCAAACTCAATGTTTGTATTGCCGGGCTTCTTGTAATACTGGCCTATGCCCCCCGAATAGATCTGGTCCTGCATAAAGTGGATCAGTTCTTCCCTATAAGCAATGCGATCCACGGATCCGTCCCAGTCTAAGGGCATTTTTAGCGTTTTGCTTGCCGCGTCATAAGCTCCCGAATAGTTTTCGTCAAGTTCGATGCCGCCCGTCATCTTATCCAATCCGCCAATGTCGTTCATCACGTTACGCATACCGCAGTTGAAACCCATCTCTTTCAGGATTCTTTCATACGCATTATTTCGTCTTATTATTGCCGGAGGCAATTTCGGTTGCTGCTGCGGCCCCGTAGTACAATCACCGGCGGGAAGCCTGAATCCGGGTATGCTTATAGATCCCGTATTAGTTCCATAATAACCTGACAAGGGAGCGGTTCCGCTACTGCCCGATGATGAACTTCCATAACATGTTACTTCGCTCAGTTTGAGGCTATAAGCCACGTCGTCTTCGTCGTCACCATAACTTCGCGTCTGTGTTTTTGGGAAAACAAAACGCCCGATTTCAACGGCGCCACCCGTACTGCGGGTCAGCGCCCCTTTGCTCTTGTGCCGCATCAGCACCGGGCTAAAGCCCGTATCGCCACCCTGTTTAAGTACCGAACACAAGTACTCGCCCGTAACCGCGGAGTAAACGACAAAGCCGTTGAATCCGGAACTGCCGATGATGCGGTAATTGGCGTCTTTGGGACGTTCTTTGCCCGTATCGGGAATCATGGTCGCCACATAATAAAAGACTTCGCCGGTGTCGGGATTTTTGTGCAGCATCAGCAGGCTTTGCATTCCGTAAGTCTGCTTGCTGCCGTTTGTCCGGTATTCCGCTAACGAGTAAGCGCCTCCCCTGAGGGGCACTTCCATCGAATAGATGCCATCCACTACGTCCGTTCGCGTGTATTCCCATGCGGGAATCAGATTGGGGCTCGTAGCCGTAAGACCCGTGTTTTGCCCTTCAGCCGCAGCAAAATCGACTTCTCTCAACGCCGTGGCGTGCGTAAGGAAATACTCTTTCATAGCTTCCTGTTCTTTTGCGGGCACAGAGGCTGTTTGCTCCGGCCCGTCAACCGTCCATTCGTTGTCGTAACAGCCTGTCAGCGATACGACTGTAAAGATAATAAAGACAAGTGTTTTAAAAGCAATTTTCTTCATTTTTTCATGTTTTTCGTTTTTTTATTAATGATTTTTTTGTTTTGGCCGGCATAAAACTGCCGCCATAAGGTAACAAAGCCGCTGCGGCCGCCGTTACCACCACATCTGTTTTCCTTCTTCGTAAGTGAATATCCGTTCCTCCTTTCCTTTTGTATGGTTATGCAATATGTACAGGGCGTTTGCGGGGCAGTTGCCGTAAGTGAGCTCGACGTCCTGCGCCTGTTTGCGCCCAAGAGATTTCCATTGGCCGCCGTCCCAGTAACAAAGTTCGTACTCGTCGCCCGGCTCTACGCTGTTGCCGTCGCTCCGGGGGATGTAAACAATGCGGTCGATTTGCACTTCCCGCCCGAAGTCCATGCCAACCCAGCAGCTGTCGGGACGGGGTGCGTCAAAATACGTCAGCGCATCGCCGTCGAAAACGGCATCCTTTGTGTAATCGCTTCCCCTCAACGAGCCGTCGGCGCCGATAATCCTGCCGGTTAGCGGCGTGTTACTACCTTTCTCGTAGAAGCGTAACTCGGCCATGTTGCAGTAAGCCCCGTCGGGCGGAAAATAACGCCAGCAGCGGAAGTTTCCGGCTGTTTGTCCGAGGTCGATTTTTCCGGCCGAGAAGCCCGGCGCCGTGATGGTGTGCAATGTGGACGGGCAGGCAAACTGCCCGTCGTTGTCCGCCTGTATTCTTCCACCGACAACGCGCCATGCAATGTAATACTGCGCTTCCATTACCGGATATTTCCGGTTCAAAATGAGAGTCTTTTTTTTCTCCGTATCGGCTTTGAGCCTGCGAATTTCCCCATTTGCCGCCAACATTACCGGCTCGCCGAAGGGTTCCATGCCTTTGGCTCCGCAAAATGCGGGCATGTAAACCACCCGCCTTCCCATGTTTTTGAACAGGGCTTTACCGTTTTTTATTTTCCCCCAGAAGACCGGCTTCCACGAAGTATTGTCGAATACGCAGAGGAAGGCGTAAGCATGCCCCCTGCTGTCAGGCGCCGGGATTTCGATATCCGTTGTCTGCTGATATTCAGCCGTTACGTCTTTGTTGAAAGGCGTTATGGATGTGTATTTTTTCACGTGGGGTTCCATGCGCAGCAATTCATCTATCTCTTTGTTATGGGCGTATGTGCGTCTGAAAATCTTGCCGGTGGGTTCGTAACGAAAAGACTGCATCACTTTTTCTTCGCCCGCACCCTCAAAAGGCTCGACTTTGCCGGTGGTATCGAACAGCAGGTTCCATCCGTGTCCCATGCTTCGGGTCGGCCAGTTGAAAATATGGTCGATACCGACAGGGATGCCGTGTGCCCGCATGATGGCTGCAACCAAAATGTTGTAATCGTCGCAGGTTCCGAAAGGAATATTGAGCAAGGCCTTCATCCCCCGTATTTGGACGGGAGGATGGAAGCGCGGTTTGATTCCCGGACGGATCAGGGCGCTCAGTTTTCTGTTCAGCGCTTCACAGGCAATATGAGCGGAATTTTGATAGGGACGGCAGTAATGCAGACGGCTGAGGTGAGTGGTGTCCCCATAGTTGGCAAGGTATGTCCGCCAATCGTCCAAAGCTTGCAGTTCACAAACCTTGTAAGGCAGGAGATACTCGCAAAATCCGTCGAAATCCAAGTGCTGCGCCCATTCCGATTCTTTCCATGAACGGAAAGCCTCGTCTATATTTCCGATAAGGAAATCGGCTTTAACGATGCGCAGATCTTCAACGGTGTCCGGCCGTATATAGCGACCGACGATCGCCCGATACAGGCTGTCTCGGCCCTTCGCGGGCATGGCTTCAATTTCTTTGTAATAACGGCTGACATAATCCGTGTCGCGGTAGGAATAATGTCCGGGCATGTTTGCGATAATAAATTCGGCAGCGCGGAGTTTCAGACTGCCCTGCGGGTATTGGCGGTAATGCTGCAATACTTTCTCGAGTTCAGTGCGGTTATCGCCGGCGGCATCCAATGCGCGGCGGACGTCCATAGGATAGTCGGAACAGCATGCGAAAAAAGCGGATAAGATAAAGATTAAGGCTGCCGACAGGATATTAGGGTTTGGAATTGCATAATTTTTCAGCTTCATGGGCTTTGGGTTTTTGGCTAAACCCTTATCTCCCCGGCAAAAAAGAAGCGTGAAACTGTCTTTTGCTTATTTCGTATCCGGCATCTGGAAAAGCCTTGCAAGTGATAAGCGCAAACAGTTCACGCCCGTTATAGACGTGAACCTTCGCGGACTTATTCTCACTTGCTTTGAAACTTCCAGATTTCGATACGAGAGAACAAGAGCGTAGCTCAATGTTATTATTTTATTTTTTTTGTATCTATTTCATATATTTCTTTGTTAAAAAATTTCCACTCCATCTTTTTGTACATTGTGGTAGAAAAGCGTAAAACTATGTTGTTGCCATTCATCTTCAGTGTACATTTTCACGCTAATGTAAAGTACCATAAGCCCATCCCATTTCAGTAAAAGGATAAGCATACAGGTTTTCATCTTCGTAAGAAATCTTGTTTTTATTCAACAATACAAGCAGGTCCCAATCACTGTCGGGACAGGCATTGCCACGCGCCTGAGAAGCAAACAAAATCACTCTTCCGTTTGGCAAAATTCGGCGTTTTAGGTTCTGTATCTCACTCAAAATCTTACGATCCATAATCTTAATATCAATCATACACAGAGACAAAGTTACTGATTTATTTTAAATTCCCAAAAATTATACTGCATAAACCTTGATTATGCAATGGTGTATTGGGTGAAACCTTGCTTTTTTATAAGGAATTATACATTCTATTTATCATCCATAGAGCGTATCTGTGCGGATTTGTTTTATTTTTTTCAAAAAACTGCTTATCTTTGCAAGCGATACACGCGATTATTATTATTATTTTTTGTAACACTAATAAATTAAACTATTATGGCTTACGTGATTAGCGATGATTGCATTGCTTGCGGCACTTGCATCGACGAATGCCCGGTGGGCGCTATTTCGGAAGGGGACATTTATTCTATCGACCCCAGTGTTTGTACGGATTGCGGCACTTGCGCCGAGGCTTGTCCGACTGAAAGCATCAGTCCGGCATAGAATTGCAATTTTGAGGAATAAAAAAAGGAGTCCGTAATCGGCTCCTTTTTTTATTCCTATTCAAAAAACAGTTTCACTTCACTTCCCAGATATTCGACGTGCTCATCACAAACTCGGTGAACGATTTTTTTCCGGTTTTCTGCTGAACAGTCTCTATCTGTTTCGCATAATCTTCGTCGTAGGTATCCGCTTCCACATCGCGGATAACGCCCAAGGCGACGGGCAAATCGTTTTCGGCGCCCATCAGAGCCAATTTCAAATGCAAGGTGTTGTCTTTGACCGTCGCATCGTGAACCAGCACGTCATCCATCGTATATCCGTCTTGGCCAATGGTAACGGCTTTCAGATTAAAGCCATCCAAAACGATGCCTTTTTCATTATCGGCTCCAAACAGCATCTTTTCGCCCTGTTTCAGATTGATTGTCCGTTCGGCTTTCCATGCGCGGTCGGTAATGCTGTTGTGTATTCCGTCGTTGAAGATAACGCAGTTTTGCAAAACCTCCACCACCGAAGCGCCTTTGTGCTTGGCCGCAGCCACCATCGCCGCCGTCGAATTTTTCAACTCCACATCTATCGAACGGGCAAAAAAGGTACCGCGTGCTCCAAAACACAATTCGGCCGGATGAAACGGATCTTCTACTGTTCCGTAAGGCGATGTTTTGGATACAAATCCGCGGGCCGAAGTCGGCGAAAATTGCCCCTTGGTCAATCCGTATATCTTATTGTTGAACAGGATAATATTTATGTTCACATTTCGGCGCACGGCCTGAATAAAATGGTTTCCCCCGATGGCTAACGAATCGCCGTCGCCTGTCGCCACCCAAACGCTCAGCGAAGGATTGGCTACCTTCACGCCCGTGGCTATGGCGGCAGCCCGCCCGTGAATGCTGTGAAAACCATAGGTATTCATATAATACGTCAGGCGCGACGAGCATCCGATACCCGAAACGACAACCGTTTCGTGCGGTTCGATATTCAACTCGGCCATCGCCTTATGAAGCGAATTTAATACGGCATGGTCGCCGCATCCGGGGCACCAACGCACGTTGTTTTCACTCTTATAGTCTTTGGGTTGATGTTCCTGTGGAGAAACAATATTTTTTACTTCCATGGGTTAATTTTCCTCTATAATTTTTGTAAATTCTTCAATTAAACGCCAAACGAGAAAAGGCTGGCCTTTTACCCGGTTAAATTTGCGGATATTCAAATTTCCGAACTTGCCTTGCAGGTATTCTGCAAACTGTCCCAAATTTTGCTCCGCAACAATAATCCGCTTGTATTTCCGCAACACTTCTTCGGTGTTTTTGGGCAGCGGCGAAATGTATTTGAAATGCGCTAAAGCGGCTTTTTTGCCGTTCTTCCGTATGCCTTCCAAGGCTTCGAGCAGATGCCCGTAAGTTCCGCCCCAGCCCACAATAAGCGTATCGGCATCCTTGTCGCCCATCACTTCGAGTTCGGGAATGCAATCGGCTATCTTATCTATTTTTGCCCGGCGTATGTTTACCATCATTTGGTGGTTGGCAGGATCCGAAGATATGATCCCCGTGGCGCTGTCTTTTTCCAATCCGCCCACGCGGTGCATGTAGTCCGGCGTTCCCGGAGCAGCCCAATAGCGCACCAAGGTGTCCTTGTCGCGCAAAAACGGCTTCCACGTTTGCGCTTCTCCCTCAAACTCTTTCACGTAATGGGGTTTTATTTCGGGATATTCTTCCAAATCGGGAATCTTCCAGGCCGAGGAGCCGTTGGCTATATAACCATCGGTCAACAAAATGACCGGAGTCATGTGTTCGACGGCCAATTTTGATGCCCAATACGCGCTCTCGAAACAATCGGTGGGCGAAGTGGCGGCCATGACAACCAAGGGGCTTTCGCCGTTCCGACCGTACAAGGCCTGATTGAGGTCGCCCTGTTCGCTTTTGGTCGGCATACCTGTAGAGGGGCCTCCGCGCTGCACATCAACGACCACTAAGGGGAGCTCGGTCATAACGGCAAGTCCCAAAGCTTCGCTCTTGAGCGACAGTCCCGGTCCCGATGTCGATGTGGCGGCCAAGCGCCCGGCAAAGCTCGCTCCAATGGCCGAAGCGATTCCGGCTATTTCGTCTTCCATCTGCAAGGCTTTCACGCCAAGGTCTTTCCGCTTTGCCAACTCCTGCAAAATATCGGTTGCCGGAGTGATGGGATAAGAGCCTAAAAAGAGTTCTAATCCCGCTTTTTCAGCGGCGGCCATCAATCCGTAAGCGGCAGCTTGATTGCCGTTGACGTCGGTATAGAATCCTTTCGAATACTCCACTGTTTCAATCTGATAAGTCGATGCCGTCAAATGGATGTTATTGCCGTAATTGTAGCCGTCGGTCAGGGCTTTGATGTTGGCCTGCACCAAAAGGGGCTTTTTGGCAAATTTTTGTTCGAGCAAGCGATCGGCAATACTTAGCGGGCGATTAAAAAGCCAGCAAACGATGCCGAGTGCAAACATGTTTTTACTGCGGATCATGGACTTATTGTCCATTTCCATGCCTTCGAGCGAACTTTTGGTGAGCGAGGTGATCGCCACCGGTATGGCTTGCACGTCATGCAATTGGAGTTCGTTAAACGGGTCATCCGTCGTGAAAAGGGCTTTTTCGAGATCTTTTTTTTGAAAAGAATCGGTATCGTACAGCACGATAGAGCCTTTCCGCAAATACTGCACGTTCACTTTCAGCGCAGCGGGATTCATTGCGACAAGCACATCGGTTTTGTCTCCCGAATTATACACTCTGTCTGAGCCGATACGCACCTGATACCCTGATACGCCGTGGAGCGTGCCTTGCGGGGCGCGTATTTCGGCAGGAAAATCGGGAAAGGTAGCGATTTCGTTCCCGAAAATCGCCGATAAGGTGGAAAACAACGTTCCTGACAATTGCATACCGTCTCCGGAATCACCCGAAAACCGGATGCTTACTTGATTCAGGTCTTTGACTATTATCTGATTAGCCATAATAAAATAATAATATTGATTTATGTATGTATTAAAAATTTTTGATAAAAACTCTCATGAGATTAGTTTGTCCTTTCGATACAGGCGCCCAAACGGTTCAGGCGCTCATCGATGTTTTCATAGCCCCGGTCGATTTGGTCAATGTTGTGAATCGTGCTTTTCCCTTTTGCGCTCATGGCGGCAATGAGGAGTGAAATTCCCGCGCGGATGTCGGGCGAGGTCATCGTCATTCCCCTCAGGCGGAATCGTTTACCCAGACCGATCACCGTTGCGCGGTGCGGGTCGCAAAGGATGATTTGCGCCCCCATATCGATGAGTTTATCGACGAAGAACAGGCGGCTTTCGAACATTTTTTGGTGGATCAGTACGCAGCCTTCGGCTTTTGTGGCTACTACGAGCATCACGCTCAACAAATCGGGAGTGAGGCCGGGCCAGGGTGCATCGGCAAGGGTAAGGATGGATCCGTCGAGAAAGGACTCGATGGTATATTTTTCCTGACGGGGAATATACAAATCGTCGTTGCGCTGTTCCACCGTAATTCCCAATCGGCGGAAGCTTTCGGGGATGATGCCGAGATGTTGCACCGACACATCTTTGATGGTCATTTCCGATGCCGTCATGGCCGCCATACCAATGAAACTGCCAATTTCAATCATATCGGGCAGCAAACGATGCCTGCATCCGGAAAGCCGCGTTACGCCGCATACCGTTATCCGGTTTGACCCGATTCCTTCAATCTTCGCGCCCATGCGTACCAGCATCCGGCTCAGCTGCTCTACATAGGGTTCGCAGGCAGCGTTGTAGATGGTGGTTTCGCCTTCGGCCAAAACGGCGGTCATCAGCAAATTGGCTGTTCCGGTAATGGAAGCCTCGTCGAGAAGGACGTAGCAGCCCCTCAGTTTTTTTGCCGACAGCGTAAAAAGTTGCTTTTTCTCGTCGAAAATCAATTCGGCGCCCAATTTCATGATACCGTTGAAGTGGGTATCGAGACGGCGGCGGCCTATTTTATCGCCTCCCGGTTTGGGAACGGCGGCATAACCAAAGCGTGCCAACAGAGGCCCTATAATCATGATAGAGCCGCGAAGAACCGCGCTTTTTTCCATAAATTCTTGGGTATGCGTGTATTCCAAATCGATATTTTCGGCCTTGAACGAGTAGCAAGCTTTTTCCAACCGCTTCACTTCCACTCCCATATCTCTGAGCAGGGAGATCAGATTATTCACATCCAATATATCGGGAATATTCTCTATAACAACTTCTTCTTTCGTGAGCAAAACGGCGCAGATAACTTCCAAAGCCTCGTTTTTTGCACCTTGCGGCGTAATTTCGCCCTCAAGGCTGTGTCCACCTTCAATGATGAATGACGACATGTGTGGTCAGGTATTTCTTTTTACTGTTTTTTATTGCGTTTAAATTAATCGCGCAAATGTACAACTTTTTCGCGGATTCGTCTAATATTTTTTCGATAATGTGGCATCAACTGCGGATTTTTTTGGAATAATCCATAAAAAAAAGACGGAACCTCTGCCCCCGAACTCATCGAACGGGGGCAGCGGTTTTATGTCCATCTTACGTAAGGTTAAGTAGTAGTCTTCAATATCTATTCCATGAAGATTCTTTTTATATCCGGCTCATTCCCGGATTTTTCCATCATCATTTACTGGACGGAAGCAGCTTCCAATAAGCGTCGTTGGAGATAAACTCAACACCCACTTTCCGGTCGCCTCTGCGAGCCTCGTCGCTTCCCGAAGGAGCCACATAAGCTATTTTCTTTCCAACGCCTCTCGTCTTGATGATGTCGGGAGATACACCTCTGTCGATTAATGCTTTAACAGTCGCTTTAGCCCTACGTTCAGACAGGTTGATATTGTAAGCTTCCGAACCTCTGGAATCGGTATAACCGGTGATGAGATAACGTTTGTTACTGTTCTTAATCATGTACGCAGCGATTTCATCCAGCACAGCGCCCGATTCGGGAGTAATGTCGGCCTTGTCGAAATCGAAATAGATATTGTTGAACAATTCGCAGAACACGTCATCTCTTTCTTTATAGACTTCAATGACTTCCGGCTGTTTGTTCTTAGCCTCTTCCAATTGACGGCGAAGGTTTATAATCTCTTCTTCGTTATATACATTGGTAACTTTGTTGTAGCCGCGATCCCAACCGCGTTTTTTGAATTTGTAGATCAGTCCGATGCTTGCCGAAGCGATATAGTCGCGCTTACCCGGTTCGTTCACATCAATTATTTTTTTATGGCTGAAATGGTCGGCAAACAAAGCGCCCTTCAAATCGAGGGTCAGGTTGAGCGCATCACTCAATTTGAATGTGTTGAGGATACCGCCAACTGCAGCGAGTTCTTTTTCGTGCGAATCGGCTTCGTTGATAGACCACATATAGCCTATGCCTGCATGAGGAATAAAATTGTAGAATCGGTCGGGATTGTATCCGCACAGCAGGTTGGTTAAATTGAACAAGGCTTCAGCATTGAAGTTCAAATACTTGATTAACTGTTCATTGTACCCGTTGTATTGAGTCCCTTTGTTGTAGTATGACGTGTACCACGCGTAACCGCCGGCCGGTCTCAACTCGCCGTTCTCCGTCAAGCCCTTAGCATTTGCCCAATCGGCTCCAAGTCTTACTCCTATGCCGGGAGTAAACCATTTTCCTATATAAGCGTTTGCAGTTGGCGTGATTCGTTTGGTGAAAGGATATTCGGAGTCATTCGCTCCAAAATAAACTTGTCCACCGCCGGCAACACTAATAAACCAGTTATCGAAAAAGTGATTGGTTATCACCTTGTGTTTATCCGAAAACTCTTCGTTTTCCACAATGGTCTTTTGCGATTGCGCACAAAGACTTCCAAAAAATAACAGCCCTACTACTATCAGGCCCAAAGATCTGTTCTGATTCATTTTGTAATTAGTTTTTCTGTTTATTGTTTAATTTCAACCTTAAAAGTTGAACTGTTTTATTCTTATTTGTTGTTCGCTTATTTGTTGTTCGTCGTTTTCTATCTATATTTTTCGGAACAAATTTACAATATAGAAACGAGATTTGTTTTATTTTTTGTTGCTTATTTCGCAACAAAATAGATTTTTTTAAAACAACACCACAACAAAAACAGATAAATTAACTATTTTGTTGCGATATTTGCAAATATATACATTGTAATTTGCGAATAATGCAAGATAATTTTTAATTTGTTGCAAAAAATGCACATTAAAATATCATTGTAGTGCACGAACTTTCTAAAATTTTTTTTACATTTGCATACAAGAATTGCGAGCAGTATCGTATCAAAATTTTAACAGCGAATCGGAATGTGGAAGAATATAATACCGGACACCCACGGAATTGAGAACCTTACCGTTCTATGCGCTTAAACTTTCTAATATGACTGACAACAAAAAGAAAAGCAACAACAACGAGCTCTTGATAAAAGAGTTATCGAGTTATTATCCCGGTTCATCATTGGCCAAAGAGTTATCCCGTACCCTAAAATGGTCGTCGGATGCCGTTTACCGCCGTATCAGAGGGGAGGTTCCTTTCACATTCGACGAAGTTATCCTAATCGCAAGAGATTTGAGGATATCTCTCGACAGTTTGACTACCAAAAATGATGCGACGAACAATAACGTTGTTTTTACGGTAAACCCCGAATGTTTGCATCTGAACGGCAATCAGTTTCAGCATAACGATACGCTGTCCCGTTACTACGAGAATCTGAAAATTCTATACGACCGCTGTGGCGAATTAACCAAGGATAAAAGCGATAATACATCGATAAAGCTCGCCTACAATTTTATTCCGAGCACTTTCTACTTAAAATATCCCGTACTGAAACAGTTCCTTCTGTTTAAATGGATCTATCAATACGATAAAAAATTCTCGCTCAAGTCGATGTCGCAACTAAAAATCAAGGAAGATACGGTAGCCTTGAATTTCGACAGGCAGTCGATATTACAAAGCTTCATGCGCAGCGAATATGTGTTAGACAGGAGTGTATTCCGGTCGGTAGTCGATGATATCATCTATTTTGTACGTGTCGGATTGATAACCGCCGCGGAGCTGACTTCGTTGAAAAAGGCGCTACTCTCCATGATCTCCGAAATCGAGCAAATTGCTATCAGCGGCTTTTTACCCAGCGGCAACAAGATCGATATCTACATCTCGCAAATCGATTTTCATTTTTCATACGCTCAAGTTATGTCTGATTCATCCGAATACAGTTTCATCAGAATGTATCCGTTCAACTATTTATATACAAGCGACCCAAGGATATGCCGCATGCACAGGGAAAACATTGAATCCCTCATGAAATATTCCACATTAGTCAGCCACAGTAACGAAATATACAGGGTGGTTTATTTTCGGGAACAACGTCAAATTGTGGAAAACATAACGGCAAATTTATAAAGGAAGTCATTTTTCCGGATGAAGGCATCGAGAACAAAAATCCATTATATGACCGAAATATCCAACAAAACAAGCCATTATCAATTCACCATCGTTGTGCCTGTATATAACGAGGAAGACAATATATTGAATCTCGAAAAACAGTTATCGTCGTTTATCCCCTGCGCTCTGTGTTCCACCTGCGTGCTTTTTGTGAACGACGGTTCCACCGACAAAAGCCTCCCGTTGCTCGTTGAGGTTTGCGAGCGGAATAAGGATTTTTACTACATCGGTTTCGAGAAAAACAAAGGCCTCAGTGCAGCCATGAAAGCGGGTATCGATTATACGTTTTCGCCTTATGTGGGTTATATGGACGCCGATATGCAAACGGCCTGCGAAGATTTCAACCTGTTGCTCAAAGACATCGACAGATACGAAATGGTGATGGGCATCAGGGTAAACCGAAACGATTCGTTTTCCAAGAAAATACAATCGAAAATCGCCAACGGTTTTCGGCGGATGATGACCAACGACGGCGTTGCGGACACGGGCTGCCCTTTGAAAATATTGCATAGCGACTGTGCCAAGCGTATTCCGTTTTTTAACGGGATGCACCGATTTTTACCCGCATTGATTCAATTGCAAGGGGCAAAGGTGCTTCAAGTGCCGGTGCGCCATTTTCCCCGTCAGGCCGGAACATCGAAATACAATCTGTGGAACAGGCTGATGGGGCCTTTCATGGATTGCTTCGCTTACCGATGGATGCGAAAAAGATACATTAATTACCGGGTAGCTCAAAGCAATTTATGATATATGCCATAGGATTTGCGGCTCAGCTTTTTTTTTCGGCACGCATACTCGTGCAGTGGATAGCCTCCGAAAGGGCTAAAAAAGTGCTGTCGCCCTCTTTATTCTGGGTTTTCAGCTTGTTGGGCTCCTACCTGCTGTTTATTTACGGGTGGCTGCGCAACGATTTTTCGATCATGCTCGGCCAATTTATAGCCTATTACATCTATATTTGGAACCTCCAAGAGAAGGGGCTTTGGAAAAGGGTTTACCGTTTTGTACGGATTGTCCTGTTCCTGACGCCGCTGTTGGCAATCTATTTTGTGTTGAAGGATGCATCCGGTTTTGTACATTCGGTTTTTCTGAACGAGAACATCCCGTTAGGGTTGTTATTGTTCGGTTCTGCGGGACAAATTATTTTCACGTTAAGATTTGTGTATCAGTTCTTTTACTCGTACAAGCGGCACGAATCGACCTTGCCGATAGTCTTCTGGTTATTGAGCCTTTTGGGCTCCGGAATCATCATCTGCTACGGCATTTTCAGGCAGGACCCGGTTTTGATTCTGGGGCAGTCTTTTGGTTTTGTGGCTTATCTGCGAAATATTTTGCTTTCGAGAAAGAAAGCCGACTCAAAAATAGCAAAACAATGAAATACAAGAATTTGCTGATTTATTTTTTGGCTTTGATCCCCGCCTGTCTGTTGCGGGATTTCACGCCAGATAACGAGTTGCGCTACCTGAGCATCGCCGACGAAGCTTTGCGCAACGGCAGCCTGTTCGCATTTTTCAACCATGGCGAAATTTATGCCGACAAACCGCCGTTGTATATCTGGATTGTGATGCTTGGAAAATGGCTGTTCGGACATCACAGCGGATTGTATTTGGGATTGTTTTCCATATTGCCGGGTTTGGCGATTTTGTATGTGATGGACAGATGGGTGAGCGGCGTTATGAACAATAAGAATCGACTGTTGGCTCAATTCCTGCTGATCAGTACGGCCTATTTCATTGCATCCATGGTCGTGTTGCGCATGGATATGCTGATGAATCTGTTTATCGTTTTGGCGCTTCAAACTTTCTACAAAATATACGCGGGACAGTCGAAAAAACGCGATACGTGGCTGTTTCCGGTCTTTGTGTTCCTTGCCCTGTTCACGAAAGGGCCTGTCGGCATCCTGACACCCCTGTTGTCCGTTTTTGTTTTTTTGCTGATAAAGAAGCAGTTGAATACATTCGCCCGTTATTGGGGATGGATTACATGGTTGGTTTTGATAGCCTGCTGCACACTTTGGTTCGGAGCGGTTTATGTTGAAGGCGGAGCCGATTACCTGCATAATTTGCTTTTCCACCAGACCATGGACAGGGCTGTCGATGCTTTTCACCACAAAGAGCCGTTCTATTACTATTTCGTATCGATATGGTACATCCTTGCGCCGTGGTCGTTATTATACATCGGGATGCTTGTTGTTGCTCTTAAGAAGAAGGCGCTCACAAGCGATCTTGAAAAATTTTTCGCTACCGTCATTGCGGTTACGATAGGGATGCTTTCTTTGTTCAGTTCCAAACTCGACATCTATCTTTTGCCGACCATCGCTTTTTTCTGTTACCTGTCGGTACTGTTATTGCCCCAATTAGCCCTTTCCAAATGGATCGACTGGACTATCGGGTTTGCGCCGATTGTTTTCGTTTTAGCCATCCCGGCGGCAATCGGCCTGATATTGGCGGGAAAGGTGAATATTCCGTCGTCCCCGTTCGTTTATTTGGCAATGTCCCTTTTGTTTGGAGCGTCCATTGTCGCCCTGTTTCAGCTTTTGAAAAAGAGGAATCGGTATAAAGCGGTTTCTGTTTTCTCGACGGGACTATTGGCCGCCGTATTTATCGGCGCCTTTGTGTTCCCTTCCATCAACGACAGCATAGGTTACGGCGCCTTGGGCAAAGCGGGACTGGCTTTGGCACAGGAAAACAATACAACATCTTTTTACAGCTATAAAGTGCGCCGAGGCGAAAACATAGACGTTTATATCGGGGCATCCCCAAAAGAATTGTCGGATGAAGATATCGAGCAACTCGACCGGATAAAGGGCGTTTTATTTTTTCGCGTCTCGCAATTGGAAAAAAACGAGCATTTGCGGAACCAAATACAGGACAAACCCTGCGTAACCAAGGGAAAATACGCCGTAATTTATTTAGAATGAAAAATTTATGAAAAAAAAAATATTGCTGACCGGAGTTGCCGGATTTATCGGTTTTTCGTTGACCAAAGCGCTGTTGGATCAGGGTTACAAGGTCGTCGGTATCGATAACCTCAACGATTATTACGATACAGAGCTGAAATACAGCCGTTTGAAATGTCTCGGCATCGAAAGGATCGAAGCCGAAAAATTTCTGCAACCGGTCTCCGGTTCCGTTTATCCTGCGCTCCGGTTTATCCGCATGGACATCCGAGACAAAGAAGCCGTTTTCAAACTGTTTGCGGAAAACCGTTTCGACGTCGTCTGTCATTTAGCGGCGCAAGCCGGGGTGAGATACTCCATCGATCATCCTTTTGCCTATATTCAGTCGAATATCGAAGGATTTGCCGTTATGCTCGAAGCCTGTCGCCATCACAACATCGGTCATTTTGTATATGCGAGTTCAAGCAGCGTTTACGGCCAAAACAACAAGATACCTTACAGCGAAAGCGATTCGGTAGATCAGCCCGTAAGCCTTTATGCGGCCACAAAAAAATCGAACGAACTGATGGCATACACATACAGCAAGTTATACCGGTTGCCGTCCACCGGCGTTCGCTTCTTTACGGTTTACGGGCCGTGGGGACGACCCGATATGGCGCCTTTCCTCTTTATGGACGCCATTGCCAAGGGACGCGCCATCAAGGTATTCAACCGCGGCAATTTGGAGCGGGATTTCACCTACGTGGACGATATTGTGCGGGGCGTTCAGTTGATTATCGAAACGCCTCCTGCGGGAGAAACGCCTTACGAGATTTACAATTTGGGCCATTCGTCGCCCGTGAAGTTGATGGATTTTATAAAAGCAATTGAAAACGTAACGGGAAAGCCGGCTCATAAGATTTTTTCGAATATGCAGCCCGGCGATGTATATGCAACCTGTGCCGACATGACAAAGTTTCAAAACAAATTCGGTTACAAGCCGCAAGTATCCATAGAACAGGGGATCTTGCTCACATACAGGTGGTACAAAGATTTTGTTTTGAACGCATAGCGCTATTCATTCGAATCCATGCGTAAAAATGTAAAGATTTTATTTTGCAGATCTTCGAATTTGTTTTACCTTTGCACCCGCGGAAACAAAACTGATTTTTGAATAACAAAGCGACAGCGGTCGTTTTCATTCAGTCGCGAAGAAAGAATGCCCAGATGGCGGAATTGGTAGACGCGCTAGTTTCAGGGACTAGTATCGGTTACGATGTGCAGGTTCGAGTCCTGTTCTGGGCACAAAAATCTTGATGCGACATTGTTTTTTTGACATTCCGACCTGTTGAAACAGGAAAAATTGCGCAGGTGGTGAAATTGGTATACACGCTACTTTGAGGGGGTAGTGCCGGTTACGGCGTGTGAGTTCGAGTCTCATCCTGCGCACCAATACACATTCAGATTTTACTGATCTTGAACATGATCGTATCTTGATGCACCAAGGGCGAATGTAGGGAGAAGAAAATCGTACCATCCGTAGGGGAAGATATTTCACTGCGGGTTTCCCCGGTAAACGGGTCAAGAATTTTGGCGAGGAGATCGCCTTTTTTTATGCCCTCTCCCGTATCGCGCAACTGAAAAAGGATTCCCGCTTCGTCGGAGACGATGGTAACAAGGTCTTTGTCTTTCATCACGTGCGAGATAAACCCTTCGTGCATCGAAAAATGGATAGCGCCGACGTTGTTCAGGAAACGCAGTACGGCAAGCCAGGTAACTTTCGCCGAATCTTTATCAATGATATTCGTCTCGCCCGAATAGAGCGAAAACGCATCCGTCTCGAAAATCTGCCAGTTGTAGTTCAGTACCGCCGTATCGTAGGATTTCGGTTTGCGCAGCAACACGTAAGGGAGTCCAAATTTTCGTGCAAGTTTCACATTCTGAAATCCGGTTTCCATGATGCTCACGTGCGGGACAAAACGCCCCGGCAGGTAGAAACTGGCCAACTGTATGCCGAAACGGTATCCGCGCACGTTCTCGAAAATGGCTGCAGCAATACGCTGAGTTGTTTCGCCTTTGTCGTATCCGGGGAACATACGATTGATGTCGGTATTGTCCATAGCCCAAAAACGTTTATCGATGTTCATCGAGAAATGGTTGGCCGAGGGGATCACCAATATTTCTTGTCCCGGCGTTATTTTCCCCTGTTTTTCGAGAACAATCATATTTTTCACGATTTGAGAGCAGATAAACTGCTGCTGCACTTCGTCGCCGCGCATCGCCCCGACAATAGCGACTGTTTTTTCTCCTTCACCAAAACGGTATCCGTGTATCCTGAATTCATCGCGGTAAGGCGACTTCATGCGAAAAATAATTTCTTTTTTCATTGGGTTGAAAGTTGAAACCGGTTAAAATTGCAATTCGTTTTTGTTTTTTCGGATTTTTGCGTTCCTGTCTCCTCCCCCGCCGGTTTCCGAAAAAATACGGGCAATGAGCGAGCCTTCATATACAACGGGATAAGTACGCAACGTGAACAGCAAACCGTCAACGGGCGAAAGCACGTCTTGCAGCACTGTCCCTTCGAAGGGATCGACGATGCGGCAGAGCAAATCGCCCTTTTGAACCTTGTCGGAATGTTTCACGGTAGGAATAATCAAGCCCGATGCCTCGGCATTGAGGAAGCATACTTCGCCCGAAGAGGAAACGATGGGTTGCGTGATGCGGGGCGGCGTATAGTTTTTCAACATTCGGAGTTTATCCATCAGGTTCAGTATGCCGTCCACCAAGCGGTCTCCGTATTTGCGAGTGATGCGCATGCCGATGCCCATTTCCACAACGATGGTGGGGGTATGCTTCACATTGAGTGAATGGGCGAGCGTCGATTCCAGTACGGTTGCAGCGTCGTGTACCCAGATAAAATCGAGATTGAGCATTGCCGCAAACGGGATCAGTTTGTCCGCCATTTTTGCATTGATACGAGCCTGCGGCATTTCGCGCAGGAAAACGTTGCTCGCGTGTATGTCGATAACCATATCGGCGCCTTTCAAGTCTTCCACGATGCGGTATGCCGTGTATTCTATCTGATGTCCTTTGGTTTCACCCGGAAAAATGCGGTTCATGTCGAGGTCGAAAGTGGGGATGCCGCGAATCACGGAATCCACGCCTAAGGGATTGAGGGCGGGATAAACATCGACCGTAGCGTCGAGGTTGCCGATATTTGCTTTCAAACGGCGGATAAGCTCGTAGCAAACGTATTGGCCTTCAAGCTCATCGCCGTGTATTCCCGTTACGATGCAGATCCGTTTTTTTCCTTTCCCGTTTTGCAGGGTCTGTTTTCGTATGAGCAGCTGCTCGTCAATGGGCAAGCCTTCGGAGATAATGGTTTTTAGCATGTAATTAATTTACAATTTATAGGTAATCCGTTGCCGGTAATATCCGTATCACATTCTTCATCTTCAACGCTCCACTTATTGTTCCGTTTTCACGGAAACATCCAATTGCTGCTGCGCCAATCCCCTGAAAACACCTTTATCGAGCGGGCAATCGGCGTAATCGCGACCCTGTGCTATTTTAATGTAGGCCGTTTCCACCGGACGGTTGTGCGTAGGGTCGAAGGCATACCACCAACCGTCGGAGTAATATTCCACCCATGCGTGCGAAAAACCTTCGCCCTCGATGAATCCGGCGGCATAGCGTGCCGGAATACCGTTCAAGCGGCAAAACGAAATCATGAGGTGAGAAAAATCCTGACATACGCCACAACCCAGCGACAGCGCTTCTTCGGCGGTGGTATCGATACCGGTTACCCCCGGTTCGTAGCGGAGCAGGGATGCCACCGCTTGGGAGATGGCAGCTACTTTATCGGCCGTTGAAATTTCCGGCAATACATGCAAGCGATCGTGTATTTCCCGAATGCGAACGGCCGGTTTGGTCAGTTTCGACGGGTAGAGGTAAAGCCTGTTCAAGTGAGGATCGCGAATTTTGTATTCGTAAGTTTCCATTGTCCCTTCGGACAAAAACTCGAAAAAATCGTGCTTCTCATCGATGTATCCGGTGATGATTTTATTTCCGAAGGCATCGAAACCCACGCAAACTTTTGCCTTCGGCAAAATCTCATACCGACTTTTTTCCACAGCGCGTTGCGCCTCGTTCTCGAAAGGGAGGATCCGCAAAAGAAAATGATGAATATATACCTTTTCGGTAAATGTAACTCCTGTTTTATAACAATATTTTAACTGAGGCATCCGAAAATAAACTTCAGGCTTTAAAAATGTTGTTTAGAAATGCCAAGGTCTTACTGTCTTTGTAGTTGTAAATATTCAACTGTTTTTCGAAAGCGTAAAACTGAACTTCGTCGAACAACTCATAATCGCCGTAAAAACACTCTTTTAGCCTGTCATACAGGTTGTTGATGCGGTCAAGCGAGTAATCGAAACGAATGTGCAAATCAATACATTCTACAAATTTACCAAATAAAATGATATGTCGTACCTGTCGGGTGAAAATTCGTTCATCCACCGACCCCCAAAGAGCCAGCATGCAATCGGTAATGTATTGAAGTCCACCCAAACCTTTGCCTTTCATTTTGGACGATTTCATATAGTTTATCGCGAGCTGGATGTAGGAAAGCGTTTCGCTTTTAATTTCCTCGCGCAACAGGATGGCGTTGTCGTTAAGGTGTTCGAGCATATTGATGATGGAATCGGGATTTTCAGAATCGTACAAATAGCTTTCGATAAAATTTTCCGCCGAAGTGTATTGGTCTGCGATTCCCATTTTAAAGCAGAAATCTTTGTATGCGTTGGGCTCCTCGTCAATCATCCGGTCGTAATGTTTGCGCAACAGATGCAAGGCATGATATACCCGTTCGGCATAACGCCCCATCCAGTACAGCCGACCGGCTTTGACGGAAGATATGCCGTCGTTTTTTTTCGTCGATTCCATTGTTTGGTTCAGTATTTAATTTTTGATATAAACGTATATTTGTCAAGCGGCGATACGCTTGATTATAAACAATTTACTGCTTCTTCATCACCCATGTATCTTTGAATCCGCCGCCTTGCGAAGAATTTACGATAAAGGAGTGCGGGTTTCGTGTATATCGTGTCAATCCGCTGGGCCAGACCATCGTGTCTTCGCCGCTCAAGACAAATGCCCGCAAATCGGATTTGCGGAGCACCTTCTTTTCGCCGTCCATGATTTCCAGATCGATGAAGTCGATAACCTCTTGGGCAATCCAGCGGCGCGGTTCTATTTCCACCAATTTGCGTACTTCGGCCAACCTGATGTCGTCCATATCGCGACCAAACATCACGCCGTAGCCTCCGGCCTCCGCCACGTCTTTTATGACTAATCGGGAGAGATTTTCCAAGACAAACGTTTGGTCTTCTTCGAAATACGGCAGGTAGGTGGGCGCATTTTTCAGTATGGCCTTTTCGCCAAGGTAATATTCCACCATTTTCGGAACGAAATAATATATGCCTTTATCATCGGCCACGCCGTTTCCGAAAGCGTTGACGATTGCCACGTTTCCTTCGGAGTAAGCTCTGAACAAGTTGGGAACGCCAAGCAAAGAACCGCTTTCGAAGACCAAGGGGTCGAGAAAATCGTCGGAAATGCGGCGATAAATAACGCCCACGCGCTCTTTTTTATCGTAGAGGCCTTTGTAGTAAACTTTATCGTCTTCCACAATCAAATCGTCGGCGTAAGCCAGCAACACGCCTGCCTTTTCGGCAAGGTAAGAATGTTCGAAATAGGCCGAATTGTAACGTCCCGGCGTGAGGATAACCTCCAAACCGTTGTCCACATTCACATAATCCATCGTTTTGCGGAGCAAGGCAGAATAATTGCGGTTATCGTATAAGATATTGGTCTTGAACGTTTCGGGCGATACTTTTCGGGTGATGCTTCGCGCTATCATCGGATAAGAGGCGCCCGACGGAATACGGAGGTTGTCTTCCAACACGTACCACGTGCCGTCTTTGTTTTGCACCAAATCGATGCCCGAAATGTGGGAGTAAATATTTTTTGATGGCGTAACGCCTTCGCATTGGGGCAGATATCCCGATGACGAATAGATAAATTCTTCGGGGATGACGCCGTCTTTTACAATTTTCTTTTCGTGATAAATATCGTAGAGAAATTTGTTTAATGCAAGAACCCGCTGCTTAAGGCCTGTTTCAATCTCAACCCAATCTTCGTTTGTGATGATGCGCGGGATGGGATCGAAAGGAAAAAGCTGCTCGTTAAAAACGCCGTTTTTATAAATCCCGAACCTGACGCCGAAACGATCCATCCATTTGTTTACGGTATCCCTTTGCTTTATGAGTAATTCATACATAACGACCTCCATTTCCTGTTTCATAATAACACAATATCCGGCTTAATCACATCAAATATCCATATAAATCCGAGCATCAAGTATCATTATGATGCAAAATTAATAAATAAATAATCACAATGCGCTTTTATTCCGAATTTAACATGAAATATTCATAAAAAAATGCAAAAGCGCTTACATCAGGGTTAATTGCAGATAGCCTGTATGCCGAAACAATGCAGGCCTCAAAATCGAATAAACGATTCTGAGGCCTGCCTGTAAAAACAAAAACAACAAAATTTCAATCTTTCAACGCATTCCAGCCTTGGGCGCGAAGTTTGAGTTCCTGACTGTCGCGTGTTACCAAATTGCATCCGAAGGCGGGTTTTGTGATATGTCCGATGACATGGATACCGTTGAGCGCCGACACTTTTTCGTGCATCTGCAACGGAACGGTAAACAGCAGTTCGTAGTCTTCCCCTCCGTTCAAAGCAGCGGTGGTTACGTTCATATTGAAGGTTTCGGCCATAGCTGCCGTCTGGTAGTCAATGGGGATGCGGTCTTCAAAAATACGGCAACCCACGTTGCTTTGCTTGCAGAGGTGCAGCGCTTCGGACGAAAGGCCGTCGGAGATATCAATCATCGACGTAGGTAAAATACCGTTGGCGGCAAGAATCTCGATGATGTCTTTGCGGGCTTCGGGTTTCAATTGCCGTTCGAGCAGGTATTCCCTGCCGGCGAAATCGGGCTGTACTTCGTTCCGTTGTTTGCCGTTGAACACTTTTTTCTCGCGTTCCAACAGCTGCAATCCCATGTATGCCGCGCCCAAATCGCCCGACACACACAACAGGTCGATGGGTTTGGCGCCGTCTCGATACACGATTTTATCTCCGTCGGCAATGCCGATACAGGTAATGCTGATGGCAAATCCGGTCATCGACGACGAGGTGTCGCCGCCGACCAAATCAACGCCATAAGTTCCGCAGGCGAGTTTAAGTCCGCTGTAAAAGGCCTCCAAATCTTCAACAGAAAAGCGTTTGGATATGCCGAGCGAGACGGTTATCTGCTGCGGACGACCGTTCATGGCATAAATATCGGAAAAGTTCACCACAGCCGCTTTATAGCCCAGATGTTTCAACGGGACATACGTGAGGTCGAAATGGATGCCTTCGAGCAGCAAATCGGTGGTAACGAGCGTTTTTTTATTTCCTAAATCAAGGACGGCTGCATCGTCGCCCACGCCTCTCAGCGATGTTTCGTTGGTAAGTTGAATCGATTTTGTTAACCGGTCGATAAGACCAAATTCCCCCAATGTGGATATTTGTGTACGCATAATGTCTTCCTTTCTTTTAATTAAAAACAAACAGATAACGCGAAAGTTTACCTGTTTATCGATATATCGCCAAATCCCTTAAATTTTCCGAATAATACTCCGCATGATTTCGGCCATTTTGGGCTGCGCTATCTTTGCAGCTTCCTGCACATCTTCGTGCGAAACCTCGACAATTTTGCCGATAACGCCCAAATCGGTGATGATAGAAAATGCCAGCACCTTCATTTTCGCGTGGTTGGCTACGATAACTTCGGGAACGGTGGACATGCCCACCGCATCGCCGCCGATAACGCGGAAAAAGTTATACTCGGCCGGCGTTTCGAAGGTGGGGCCTTGAACGCCCACATACACCCCGTGTTGCAGTTTGATATTTTTCTCTTTTGCAATTTCCATTGCCATCAGCCTCAGTTCCTTGCTGTAAGCCTCGCTCATATCGGGAAAGCGGGTGCCCAGCTGATTGTAGTTTTTACCGTGCAGCGGGTGTTCGGGAAACAGGTTGATGTGATCTTCGATGAGCATGATATCGCCGATATCGAAACTCGGATTCATCCCCCCTGCCGCATTCGACACAAACAGATATTCGATACCCAGAGCTTGAAAAACGCGGACGGGGAAAGTAACCTGTTTCATGTCGTAGCCTTCGTAATAATGGAAGCGGCCTTGCATGGCCAAGACTTTTTTCCCGCCGAGCGTTCCCACGATCAGTTTTCCGCTGTGTCCCTCCACCGTAGAAACCGGGAAATGGGGAATATCGGAGTATGAAATTTCGTTTTTGTTATCGATTTCATGGACAAGTTCTCCCAAACCGGTACCCAAAATGATGGCTGTGTCAGGTATATCGCCGATTTTATCTTTGAGATAATCGGCTGTCTGTTTGATGGTTTCTAACATGATTGTATATTTTTTTGTTGAATGAGATTTTATCGGATTTATGCACAAAGTTAATCATTATCGGGATGTAATACAAGAATTGTTTCAAATTATCGTCCACCCATTGCGAATCGCGAAGCCGCACCGCGTCCTTTTCTGTGGTAATGATGACCAGCTCGTCGCTGCCGATAGCGTCGATTTGCCGCTTTATATCTTCGATATCGTTTTCGAGGAAATTGTGGTGATCCGGAAAGAACAAGGTATGCAAATTGTATGTTTTCTTCTCCAATTTTTCCACGAGAGGCTGCGGCGATGCGATTCCGGCCACTATCAGCACCTGCTTTTTCAGCAGGTTGTCGAGCGGGATTTGTTCCAGTCCGAGATCGGGGAACACGGGTTCCAAATCGCCATATTCGAAGTTTGTGAAGAACAGCGGCTGGTAGGCAAACAAATCGAGGTCGTTTGTAATAATACGGGCATCGATCGGCTGTATCTGCTTGTTGCATTTCGTAACGATAACCATCGACGCGCGGTGCACGTTCTCTGCCGGCTCCCGCAGGGTTCCGGCCGGGAGCAACTCATCCCGATAAATGGGGCGGTTGTAGTCCGTCAGGACAATAGACAGCGACGGCGACACGCTACGGTGCTGAAACCCGTCGTCGAGCAGAATCACTTCGGGTCGCGTGTCTTCGCCCATCGCCAGCATTTTTTCGATGGCGTTGTTCCGATTTTTATCAACAACGACCATGGTATCGGGAAATTTCCGTTTGATCTGCAAGGGCTCGTCGCCTACATCCTCGACGAGAGACGTCGTCTCTACGAATTTCAGGTCTTTGCTTTTTCGTTTGTATCCTCGACTAAGCACCGCCACACGATATTTCACCGAGAGCAATTGCACCAAATATTCGATATGCGGCGTTTTTCCGGTTCCGCCCACTGTGATGTTTCCCACACAGATGACGGGCAAGGGATATTTTTTTGATTTCAGGATGCCCCAATCAAACAATTGATTGTAAACCCGCATACCAATGCCGTACAGCCACGAAAGCAGCGACAAAACGATTCCCATATTCGGCGGAGGTTGAAGCATAGTTTTCTTGTTCATTTTATGTTGAATTCGAAAGGCAAACGAGCCTGAACAAAGTCCTGATTTTTCAGTTTTTTTATTTGCATGAGCGTAGCAAAATCTTCGCCCACGTATTCTTTCAAAGCCTTCAAGGCAAGTTTTTCCTTTTGCGGGTCAAGCAACTCTTCGATGAAGGATCGCATTTTCGGATATTCGTAAACGGCATAATCATCGGCCAAGTCAGCCAATTCGGCTGCAATGACGATGGCGTCGTGAATTCCGCCCAACTCGTCCACCAATCCTATTTTTTTGGCTTGGCTACCCGACCAAACACGCCCCTCGGCATAGTGGAGGATCGAATCTTTGGGCATGTTGCGTCCTTCGGCGCAGCGCGTAACAAACAGGTCGTAGCCCTGCTCAACGTTCTTTTGCAAGAGGTCTTTTTCTTCTTTGCGCATCGGCCGCGACAAATCGCCAAAATCGCCAAAATCGTTTGTTTTCACTACATCGGTGGCGATGCCCAATTTTTTTGCCGTCCCCTGAAGATTGGGAATTAACCCGAAAATACCGATGGACCCGGTTATGGAGGTCGGTTCGGCTACAATCCTGTTGGCATTACACGAAATATAGTAACCTCCAGAAGCGGCCATATCGCCCATGGAAACCACCACCGGCTTTTGCGCTTTCAGATCGGAAAGAGCCTTCCATATTTGCTCGGATGCATAAGCGCTCCCTCCGGGAGAATTGACGCGGAAGACCACCGCTTTCACATCATCGTCTTTGCGAAGCGCTTCTATTTGCGAAACAAAAAATCGGTCTTGAATGCCGTAAGACCCCGAACCCGAATAAATTTCCCCGTCCGCATACAGCAAGGCGATGCGTTTTTTTGATTTCTTTTTTGCGGCGGGTCTTACCGATTTCATATCTTCCACCGTTGCCGAGGCTATCTCCTCTTCTTCCGAGACATTCAACAATTGACGGAGATAGGCTTTCATCTCGGTTTCGTATAACAGGGTATCTGCCAAGTGATTGGCGATTAGGAAATCGGGATCTTTCAGCAGAGGCATTTGATTGGCGGCCGAATCGATATCCGCTGCGGACAGATTACGTCCCGATGCGATGTCTTCTTTCAGTTTGCCCCAAATATCATTCAAGAGCGAAGTTGTTTGTTCGCGGTTGGCATCGCTCATTTTTTCGTCAATAAAGGGTTCGACAGCCGATTTGAAGGAGCCTACCTTGAAAACCTGAACCTCCACACCCAATTTAGACAATGCATCTTTGTAAAAAAGGGGCATGGACGTCAAACCGTGCAAATCGAGCGATCCTATAGGATTTACGGCAAGCCTATCGGCCACCGAGGCTACATAATAACCATCTTGCAAATAGTTATCGGCGTAAGCCACGATAAATTTCCCGCTCTCCTTAAAGTCGTTCAGCTCGTTTCTGATGGCTTCGAGCGTTGCAGAAGATGCCGAGAACATCTTGGACTCGATATAAATGCCCTTTATTTTGTCGTTTGTTTTCGCCTTGCGTATAGCGCTGACAACGTCGTTCAATCCCAAATTTTGTATTTGGCCGTTGCCAACGAGCATCAAGAACGGAGCGTCCTCGTTTACCCGTTCCTGAATCAGGCCTTCGAGCCTGAGATGTAAAACACTGTTGTTTTTCAACACAAAAGTATTTTTATCGAAGCCGCTTATCATCGAACTCAGCATCCCAAAAAAGAAAATAAGAGATACGATGGAGAAAATAATATTGGCAACGATAAAACCCACAGCCGACGCAAGCATGATTTTTAAAAAATCTTTCATAAAAACAAATGTTTGAGTGTGATATGAAAGAACAAATGTACAAAAAAAAGCTTACACTACAATCTTTGGCCACACATTTGCAGAAATTTAAATCCTTTTCCCAATTCTTCCGACTCGCCTCAATATTCCTTTCAATTTCGCTTTGACAAACACTTTTGGCGAAAATTTCAGTTCCAGATTTTCATCAATCACTTGACCTTGGGCTTGCATTGTTTTATAATGTCCACAAGACAGACAGGGCGAATTGCGGTCTATGCCCTTGCCAGTGAGCATTTGCTTGGTGGCAACAACGGCGGGCGAAGCGAGGATTTTTTCCAATTTTACCGAGAAAGCATTGTCGGTATCAAATGCCTGTCGTGCATTACAGCAACAGCCGAAAAACCGTCCGTCCCAGTTGATTTGCGGACTTGTCCAGAGCATGGAGCAAAAAAAGAGCGCTTCAACGCCTTGTGGAACGATTCCAACGGAAAAACCTTCTTTACTCAGCATTTCGGCGTTGCGCGTGCGATAACCGTTCCAAGCGTTACGAAAACACATTACCATTCCGAGTTCTGAGGCAAGTTTTATTGCGGCGCGTAATTCAGTTTCCGTGTCGTTGTGTTCAAAAATAATATATACCCAGTTCAGGCGCGGAAATTCACTGCTGTACTGTTTCTTA
>JAISUH010000008.1 GCA_031272205.1 Dysgonamonadaceae bacterium
GTTTTAGCCGAAAATCCGGGGCATTTTGCATCAAGCCTTGGAACTGTGGAACTGACTGTGGCTCTGCATTATGCGTTAAATACGCCCTACGATCGCATAATTTGGGATGTAGGACATCAGGCTTATGGGCATAAAATCCTTACAGGTCGCCGCGATGAGTTCCGTTCATTACGCAAACTCGGCGGTATCAGCGGATTTCCAAATCCTGCCGAAAGCGAATACGATTCATTCATTGCAGGACACGCCTCAAATTCCATATCCGCCGCACTCGGAATGTCTGTGGCCTCATCGCTTAAAAACGAGAAAAACAGAAAATATGTGGCAGTGATAGGCGACGGCTCTATGACAGGAGGACTTGCTTTTGAGGGGCTCAACAATGTTTCTTTCGATCCGAACAACTTGCTTATCATCCTCAACGACAACAATATGTCGATCGACAAACCGGTTGGAGGAATGAGCGAATATCTTGTAAATATCACTACATCAAAGGCTTACAATACTATTCGTTTCAACCTTGCCAAAACTTTGGAGAAAGCGGGTTTTTTACATAAAGACGTTAAGGCGGCAATCCTGCGTTTCAACAACAGTTTGAAGGCTCTGCTCACCAAACAGCACAATATTTTTGAGGGTTTTAATATCCGCTATTTTGGTCCGGTTGACGGACACGACGTCAAAGATTTGGTACGAATAATCAACGATATAAAAGAGATGACCGGCCCTAAACTGCTTCATATACAAACCGTTAAGGGAAAGGGATTTGAACCTGCCGAGAAAGAAGCGACAATTTGGCATTCTCCCGGAAAGTTCAATAAAAATACTGGCGAACGGATTGTTGTCCGTTCAAAAAATGCGCCACAACTCTATCAGGATATTTTCGGACATACTTTGGTCGAACTTGCGTATCAAGACTCTCGAATAGTAGGAATTACGCCTGCTATGCCAACAGGCTGCTCGATGACTTTTTTGATGAAAGAGATGCCCGAACGGGCGTTTGATGTTGGAATTGCTGAAGGTCATGCTGTTACTTTCTCCGCCGGTTTGGCAAAAGAGGGGATGTTTCCGTTTTGCAATATTTATTCGTCGTTTATGCAACGCGGATACGACCAACTGATCCACGATTGCGCAATGCAAAAACTTGATATGGCTATTTGCCTTGATCGCGCCGGGTTGGTAGGCGAAGACGGGATTACTCACCATGGAAACCTCGATTTGGCCTATCTGCGCTGTATCCCCGGAGTTACAATCGCATCTCCGTATAACGAAATCGCGCTTCGTAATCTCATGTTTACCGCCACACAACCGGGCAACGGAGTATTTGTAATCCGCTATCCGCGCGGGCAAGGCGAACTCTCCGATTGGGAACGCCCTTTCGAAACTATGCCTGTTGGAAAAGGCAGAAAATTGAAAGACGGGAAAAGTATTGCGGTAATAAGTATCGGGCCTATCGGAAATCTCGCTCACAAAGCAATTTTGCGCGCTCAACAAAAGGGCATCGACGCTGCGCATTACGATATTATTTATCTGAAACCTATTGACGAAGCGCTTTTGCACGAAGTTGCACAAAACTACAAAACTGTTATTACCGTCGAAAATGGCACAGTTGTGGGCGGACTCGGCACTGCTGTCATCGAATTTATGGCGGAAAACGGTTACAACGTAAAAGTCAAACGGCTCGGAATCCCCGACAGTTTTATCACTCACGGAACAATCGCCGAACTATACTCTATATGCGGGATCGACGAAGAGGGAATTTACCGCGAACTTATTTCTTGCTGATTTTATTCACCACAGCGATCAGGTATCCCAGTGCAAAAAAGGCTCCGGGAGCCAAAGCCATAATGAGAATACCGTACGATTCGGGATAGATCGAAAGGCTGAAAACTTTGCCTGTGCCCAGCAACTCGCGAATGGCGCCGAGCAACGTGAGCGCAAAAGTAAATCCCAATCCCATTCCCGCTCCATCGAGAAGCGAACGGAAAACGCCGTTTTTAGCAGCAAATGCCTCTGCACGACCGAGAACAATGCAATTTACAACTATCAGGGGAATAAAAAGCCCCAGACTCTCATACAATGCCGGAACATAGCCCTGCATCAGCATTTCAACGATAGTTACAAATGTTGCAATAACGACTATATATGCCGGAATCCTAACCTTATCAGGTATCAGATTTTTCAGCAGCGAAACAACAATATTCGAACAAATAAGCACAAAAGCCGTTGCTAAACCCATTCCAAAGCCGTTCAGCGCCGAAGTTGTAGTTCCCAAAGTCGGGCACATCCCCAGCAACAGCACAAATGTAGGATTTTCTCCCACGATGCCGTTCAAAAACACAGAAATATTTGACTTTTTATCCATAACCCATTCCTCATTTTCAATTCCTCATAGACGCTCCGCTTTCCGCATCCGGCTTGTAATCGGTATTTCCCGCGTATGCAGCGTAAGCGTTGCGCACCGCTTCGAGAAAAGCCCGCGAACTGATTGTCGCCGCAGTAATCGCATCAATATCGCCCTTGTCTTTTGACACTGTCAGTTTGTCTTTTGCCGGATTTTTCCCGATAACCGAACTGTTGCGGGCTTCCGACTTCACTTCGAAGCGCAATAATTTCTCTGCAAGGCTTTTATCTTGATTTGTCTGCGGCTTGAACCAATCGATTATCTGAGTGCCAAGTCCGGGCGTTTCTTTCTGCTCGAGAACGGAATAATTGACAATTTTTCCCTCGACATCAAAACCTACCATAATTTTTATTTCGCCTCCGAAACCGTTGGCGCTCGATTCAACAGCCGCTCCCACAAAGCGATTTGCGCTGTCGTAAGCCCGATAAACCGACAACGAATCGGGCAAAACATCGGTTTTTACCCGTTCTGGCTCATCGAGCCTTGCAAATTCGGGCAAAACTTCTTTTATCGCTGACTGCTTTTTCGCTGTTTTCGACTGCTCAATCGGCTCTTTCGTAACATTATATACCGCTGCTAATGCCGCTGCTGCGAAAAGCGAAATCAGCGTCAGCGATAGAAACATATTTTTAAAAGTACTTTTCATCCAAATCTCTTCGGTTTAACATAAAAATTAATCAGCGGAACAAAAGCATTCATTATCAGGATAGCAAATGAGATCCCTTCGGGATATGCGCCCCAAATGCGGATCACAACAGTGATAATGCCTATTCCGGCTCCATAAATATACATCCCTTTGGCAGTCATCGGCGATGTTGCGTAGTCGGTCGCCATAAAAAACGAGCCGAGCAACAGGCCGCCTGCCAAGATGTGCAACAGAGGGGTGGCGTAAATCGCGCTGTTCACGCCCCAATGCATAATTCCGGTGAACACAAACACCGTTGCCAAGATGCTGACCGGGATATGCCATGTAATCACTTTTCTGACAAGCAGATATATGCCTCCGAGCAACAATGCTATCGAGGACACTTCTCCCATCGAGCCGCCCACATTTCCGAGCAATAAATCGATCGTATGTGGCAGTTCCCCAAAATGGTTTTTTATCATTGAAAGCGGTGTGGCAGCGGTTTCTGCATCCAAATAGTGCATACTGAGCGCCGCCGGCTCAGGCCACGTCGTCATTTGCACCGGAAAGGAAATCAAAAGAAATACTCGCCCTACCAATGCGGGATTGAAAGGGTTATTTCCAAGTCCGCCAAAACTCATTTTGCCAACGCCTATTGCAACCAAAGCGCCGATAATAACCATCCAAACAGGCAAATTCGATGGCAAATTGAAAGCAAGCAACACGCCCGTTACCAAAGCCGACAAATCGCCGATTGAGTTGGTTTTTTTCAGCAAAAATCGCTGAATCAAATATTCGAAGGTTATACAGGAAATAATTGATACAGAGCCAACTATCAAAGCGCCAAGTCCGAAGAAATACAAACCGACCAAGGTTGCCGGTACAAGCGCTATCAGCACATCGAGCATATTGCGGCGAATGGTATCGCCGCTGTGGATGTGCGGTGAGGGAGATATGTTAATTTTTCTTTGCATTGCGATTACGAATAATATTTCCTACGGTTGATTTTCCAAAACGGATATAGTCGAGAAGCGTGCGATTTGCAGGGCAAATATAACTGCAACAGCCACATTCGATGCAATCCATCGTTCGTTCCGACTCCATCCTTTCCCAGAGCGAGTTTTCGCTTAGGCTCATCAGCAGATAGGGTTCAAGCCCCATCGGGCAAACTTTCACGCAGCGGGCGCATCGGATGCAGTTGTGCATTTCGCGATGAGCAGCCTCGCCTTCGCGGATAAATAAAACTCCGGCGCTACCCTTGGCAGTCGGTATTTCGAGGTTAGCAACGGCGCGTCCCATCATTGGTCCGCCTGCAACGTATTTGCCTGTGTCTTCGGGGATTCCGCCTGCGAAATTGACCACATCAAGAAGTGTTACGCCAATTCTGACACGATAATTTCCGGCGCTACTCACACTTTTTCCGGTAACGGTTACAATGCGTTCAATCAATGGTTTATCTTTTTGAACGGCTTCGTAAACGGCGAAACTTGTGCCCACATTTTGCACTACGGCGCCAACCTCAATCGGTAAGGCTCCACTTGGCACTCGGCGACCGGTAACTGCTTCTATCAGTTGTTTTTCGCCTCCCTGCGGATATTTTACTTTCAAAGGACAAACTTCAATTCCCTTAAAACTTAATTTCTGTATTTGATTGTTAAACAGACTGATAGCATCGGGTTTATTATTTTCGATACCGATAACAGCCCGTTTAACGCCTATTGCTTTCATCGAAACCGTGATGCCGACAAGGATTTCCTCACTGTGTTCGAGCATCAGTCGGTGATCGCAGGTAAGATACGGCTCGCACTCTACCGCGTTGATAATCAACAAATCAGCCTTTTTCCCTTTCGGAAGCGTCATTTTTACGTGGGCGGGGAAAGTTGCACCTCCGAGCCCGACAATTCCGGCATCGCAGATTTTCGCTATGATTTCTTCGGGCGAAAGTGCACAATCGCGCTTAATATCAGGCGTCCGGTCGATAGTTTCGAGCCATTCATCGCCTTCCGTATCAATAAAAACCGACGAACGACGATACCCCGAAGCATCCATCGCATCCTCGATTTTAGCAACAGTTCCCGAAACCGACGAGTGAACATTCGTCGAAACAAAACCGTTCGCTTTGCCAACCAACTGCCCGACTTTCACCTTGTCGCCTTTGGCGACAATCGGCGCAGCAGGCGCCCCGATATAAGCCGCCAATGGTATGATAACCTGCTTGGGCAGCGGAATATCCACTATCTGTTTCCCTGCCGAAAGTTTATTCTCTTCGGGATGTATGCCGCCTATTTTAAATGTTTTCATTCTTTATTGATTATTGCTCCGGTCGGACATTCGGCAACGCAACTGCCACATAATTGGCACTTTTTGTCGTCGATAAACGCTAAATTATTCTCTATCGTTATTGCTTGGTAAGCGCAAACTTTGAGGCATTTTGAACAGCCGATACAGGTTGCAGAACAGGCTTTTCGAGCAATCGCGCCCTTGTCTTTATTGCGGCACGAAACGAAAATACGGTGCGAATCGACGCCCTTTTTGCGCAGTTCGATAAGCATTTTCGGGCAAGACTTCACACATTTTCCGCAGGAAGTGCATTTCGACTCGTCAACTTCGGGCAGTAAAGTTTCCGGATTGAGGCCGATAGCGCCGAAATCGCAAATACGCTCGCAGTCACCAAAGCCAAGACAACCAAACACGCAGCCGGTTTCCCCTCCGTAGAGTTGGGCTGCAATCGCACAGGTTTTTGCACCGTCGTAATGATTATTGCGTGCGCGTTTATCGCAGGAACCCGCACAGCGAACTACCGCTACCGTAGGTTCTGCTTCAATGGCGGTTTTCCCGAGAATAGAGGCAATGTTTTTCATCACTTCCGTTCCTCCCACAGGGCAAAGCAGGCCTTCCATCGAATCGGCTTCCACACAGGCAGTTGCAAAGGCGCGACATCCTGCAAACCCGCATCCGCCACAGTTCGCCGAGGGTAAAGCCGCCGCAGCAGCATCGATCCGCGGATCTTCATAAACCTGAAACTTTTTTGCAGTCAGGAACAAGATCGTCGCAGAAACCGCTCCGGTAGCGCTAAGGGCAAGAATCGATATGATAAGTACATTCATATTTTATAACCAATTATAACCAAATTATAACTTTTGGCACTCATTTATAACTATTTTAAACGAATTATTCAATTTTTTCCTCAACAGCCAAAGCAGGGAGAAGTAGGGCAGCAGAATGCCGACGGAAATAAGTCCCGCCGCTGTTTCCGTGATGTCGGTAAAATTCAGAATTATCAATGCCGAGAGAATTATCGAAAAAGGCGCGACAAAAGCAAGCAAAACGGCTTTCAATGCGCTATCTCGTCGGATAGCAACCGTAACCGTATCGCCGATATTAAATTGTTGTTTGCTGTGTTTTTCAATCACAATAATTTTATCTTTTTTTTCGACAACCGAGCAGGAATCTTTTGCGCTACAACCTCCGCAAGCCGCTTCGCAAGCGATTTTCACGCTTATCAAGTTACCCGCTGTTTTCAGCACTGTTCCCTGTTGTTCAATAAAACCTTTCATTTTGTAATGTCGAGATTAAGATCTCAATAAACGGCTGCAAAATTAGTTATTTTTTCGAAAATA
>JAISUH010000019.1 GCA_031272205.1 Dysgonamonadaceae bacterium
ATTTTATTGATAAAATACAGAACAAACACATTAGACGGTTTTTCTTAATTCCATTTTCTGAAACGGTGCGTGAATGTTCTTATACAAGGAATAACGAATTTAAGTTATTCCGAATGAAAGAAAAGGATTTGTTGAGTTTTAATCCTGATGCCATCGGAGTTTATCTTAATAAATTAGAAAATGCAATATTCTTATATTCAAACTTTTATTTTCCAAAATTAGACAAGAATGTGAATGTAAAAGTGAAATATTCAACCTTCAAACCTAATGATGAGTATTTTGATGTGGTATTAACAAGTCCGCCCTATGGCGACAGCCGAACAACAGTAGCATACGGGCAGTTTTCAACGCTTTCAAACGAATGGTTGGGAATTGATTACGCCCGCAAAATTGACGGAATGTTGATGGGGGGTGTGAAACCAAAACAAAAAATTGAAACCGGAATAATTGCTGATTATATTGCAGAAATTGATAAAGTTGATAATAAGCGGGCGTTGGAAGTTTCAGCGTTTTATAATGATTTAGAAAGTTCGATAAATCAAGTTGCAAAAAGCATAAAAAAGGGCGGAAAATCGGTTTATGTTGTGGGCAATCGCACCGTTAAAAACACGCAACTGCCCACTGACCAATTTATTGCAGAAAAATTTGAAAACAACGGTTTTCGTCATTTAATTACTTACAAACGAGCATTAAGCAGTAAATCAATGCCGAGCCGCAATTCCCCGACAAACGAGGCAGGAAAGACCGTTAGCACAATGCTTTGGGAATATGTTGTAATGTGTGAAAAACGATAAAACATACAAATAGCATTTGCAGACGAATTTGGAAATAACGAATTGCAGGAAGCGGGAGTAGATACCGCCCTGCTGCCGATTGTTTTGGATGTTTTGAGGCCTTAGCTCCCTTAAAAAATAAACTGCTCTATCTTCATCGTTGCCAAAGACTCAATTTCAGGCACTAATGTTGTGAAATGGGGTTTGGCGCTGTGCGCCGCAAGTGAGGCTTCGTCCTTCCACGTTTCGCAAATCATAAGGACATTTTTCCGCGTCGAACTTTCGAAAATGTCGTAAGCAATACAGCCTTCGTCTTCTAACGAGGCTGAAACCAATCTTTTAGCGATGTCTAAAACCGCGGTACGGTTTTTATCTTCTACTTGAATAAATACGTTTAGTCGAATCATTTTTTTGTATGGATTTTAAAATATGAGTATCAGTAGCCGCAATCAATAAGGGCCTTTCGGTTTATCTTTTTTCTCCAACAAGTCCTCTATCTCCTTTTCTGTCAATATTTTAACATTGGTAAAGAGAAACCGGTGATCAATAAAATCGCCGTATTGGTTACATTCCATAATGGCGGCTTTGAGGCTCGGTTTTATGTCGGCGTCGAAGGCAAAAAGAAGGAGAATGGTAAAATAATGTTCTTTGATGTCGAACAATTCGATTTCCACATCCGCTTTTTGGAGTTGGAAACGGAACTCGCGGTCGATGATTTCACGCTGCAAATCAGAAAAATTCGAGCGTTCTTTGGCCGCAAAAAGGGCGAAAAATCGGAGCCGCCGGTCGTGTCCCCCCAGGCCGGAAGAGATAAAGACTTGCTGCTGACCCGATAAGTCGGAACTCAGCACGATGCGGCTGCTCACCAGAGCCATGGACGACCAGTTGAGCAATTCGGGCTCAAGCGGACTGCTGTGGTAGGTCTCAATCGAGCGGTACGCCCCCACATCGGGGATGGAGGCCAGCAAGGTCAGGCTGCGCTTTTTACGTTCGACAGGTTCATCGGGAGAAAAAAGAATACCCACTTCTGTGTCGCGGGCAAAAGGAAGTCTTTCTCTCCGCACTTTTTCGAAATCGCGGAAATACCGCATTTGTTCCTCTATCGGGACTAAGTCTTCGAGAATATGGAAAGAATCGATGCCCTGTTCGGTTAATGTCTGTCGCAACCGCGCCAATAAATCATCCTGTTCATTCATACACCGCAAAGATACTATTTTCTTTGAAATTTTCTCACTGCATCATCCAATATCGAAAAAAATAATCGACGGATGAAGTTTCAAGGGCTTATCAGTCATTTTTTCCTTAAATTTCATCAATTTGGCGAATATTTGCGCGGAAATACCTAAATTCGCGCATTATAATTTGTTTATCCCAAAACAAGATGAAGGTCAAAATAGTAAATCGCTCGAAACACCCCCTGCCCGAATATGCCACACCTTATTCCGCGGGAATGGATTTGCGTGCCAATATTGACGCACCCGTAACGTTGAAACCCTTGCAACGCGCCCTTATCCCCACAGGCATATACATTCAGCTACCCGAAGGCTACGAGGCTCAAATTCGCCCGCGAAGCGGATTGGCCATCAAGCACGGAATATCGCTCGTGAACACCCCCGGAACCATCGACGCCGATTATCGGGGCGAAATCCGCGTCATCTTGGTGAATCTTTCTGCGGACGACTTCGTCGTGAACGACGGCGAACGCATCTGCCAGATGGTTATCACCCAACACGCACATGCCGAATGGGAAGAAACGGACTCACTCGACGAAACAGAACGGGGCGCCGGAGGTTTTGGACACACCGGAAAAAAATAAATCCCGCAAAAGAATATGCTTCAATTCGAACCGAATAGTAAAAAAACAAAGCTGCTGCTGACTGCCGTTTTGGCATTGATGCTCTTCCCTGCCGGAAATGCACAAGCTCAAAATACAAACGAAGCGTTTGCGCTCGACGCCCAAACGCAGCGGAAATTCGATTATTATTTCTACGAGGCGCTGAACGCCAAAGTGCAGGAAAAATACGATAAGGCCTTGGATTTACTCCTGTACTGCTATGCCATGGACTCGACTAACGCCTCCGTCCTCAACGAACTGGGCTCGTTTTACAACGTGTTGGACGAGCACTCAAAAGCGTTGCGTTTTTTTCGCAAAGCGGTGAAATACGACCCCTCAAACTACTATTACAACGTGGCGCTTGCCGAGCAGTCCAAGGAAATGGGTCTGAAAACCGAAGTCATCGACGTTTATCGCTACCTGCTGAAGTTGTATCCCGAAAAAGTGGAACTCAATTTCGACCTTGCCAACGCTTACACCGACAACGGCGAATTTCAGAAGGCCATCGACGCGCTGAATGTGCTGGAGAAAAGCATCGGCATATCGGAAAGCACCGCGCTGAACAAGTTCCGGCTGTACAGCATGCTCAACGAGAAAGACCGGGCTTTTGAGGAGGTACAGAGCATCATCGGGAAAAATCCCGGCGACGTGCGTTACGTGATTCTTAAAGGCGACCTGTATCTTCAAGATAACCAGCCGGATAAAGCCTTGGAGTGTTACGATGCCGCAAAAGACATTGATCCCGATTTTCCGGCTTTAGTGCTCTCAATGGCAGGCTATTACGAAAAAACGAACAATAAAACGGCTGCCGAGGAAGAGCTGAAAAAGGCCATCCTCAGCCCGAAATTCGAAGTTGATAACAAAATACAGTTGTTGACGCGCTACATCGGCATCCTGCAAGAAAGCAAACAGGATATCAAATCGGTAAATCCGCTCTTCGACACGCTTTTCGACCAACACCCGCACAATACTCAGTTGAATTTCATCTACGGCAACGTGCTGATGTTGGAAGATAATAAAACCGAAGCGGAGAAACATTTCGAAAGATACAACGAGGAAAATCCGCAAGACCCTGCCGGTTACGAGCAACTGCTTCGCATTGCCCTGCCGGACAGCCTCGACAAAGTGATAGCAATCACCGAAAAAGGGATCGCAAACATTCCTTCGGCTCCCCAATTTTATTTCTATCACGGAGGAGCGCTGTATCAGCAAAAACATTACAAGGAAGCCTTGAAATCCTTCGAAGACGGTTTGGAGAACGCCACTATCGAAAACCCCTTGGTGGAATCGGATTTTTATGGGCAGATCGGCGATCTGAATTATTTTCTGAACAACAAAAGCCTGGCTTTCGAAAATTATGAAAAAGCGTTGAAACTGAATCCTCAAAACGTGGGCGTGTTGAATAATTACAGCTACTACCTGTCGTTGGAGAAGAAAGATTTGGACAAGGCGGAGCAGATGAGCGGCATCACCGTGAAGGCCGAACCGACCAATCCCACCTACCTCGACACTTACGGCTGGATTTTGTTTGAGCAGGGCGATTATACCACGGCGCGGATTTATTTGGAAAAAGCTGTCCGGTACAGCGAAACCGGAGAAGAAGAAGAGGCTTCGGCAACCATTTACGAGCATTACGGCGACCTCCTTATCAAAACAGGCGAAACCGAAAAAGCCGTGGAACAATGGATGAAAGCAAAAAAACTGGGCAGCGATTCCAAAACAATAGATAAAAAAATCAAGAAGAAAAAATATATCGAAGAAAAATAAACCGAGACTTATGAAAAGAAACATCCGTATTTTCGCATATTCGCTTTTATGGCTGGTTCCTCTGCTGGCCTGCATGGTTTCCTGCAAGCCGAAAAAGCAAATCGTGAAAACAACCTTGCCGCTCGAACAAAAGGAAAACCGTCAACTGTTCTCCGATGTGCTTTCAAATCAGCTGTCATTCAGTACATTATCTGCTAAACTGTCGCTTTCGATAACCAACGGATCGATGTCGAGGGGGTCTAAGGCGAGACTCAAAATGGTGGCGGACAGCGCGATTCAAATATCCATCCAGCCGCTTTTCGGCATCGAAATGTTCCGCTTGCACATCAATTCCGATACGATAGTCTTTTTAGACCGGATGAACAAGCGCTACGTAAAAGAGGCGATCGCCGACCTGAAACAACGCTATCCTACCGGATTCGATTTGAAAACGCTGCAATCGCTTTTCTGTAACCGCATCTTCGTAGCGGGGAAAGACCATCCGGAAATTGAAGATTACGCCAAATTCAACTATTCCGACACGCAAAACATGTATTTCCTGAAATCGGAAGATAAAAGTTCGGGCATCGAATATTCTTTCAGCGTGAACGCCGACGATCGGGTTATTTTCACCCATTTGATGGACGTGGAAAAACAATATTCGCTCCAATGGAATTATTCCGCGTTTACGCAACTCCCGTCGGGTGTATTCCCGCAGCAGATGGATGTGTCGGTCGGCTCATCGACAAAAAAAGCGGAGATGAACATTTCGTTTTCCGATACGGTACTCGACGAACCGCTGCAATTGGAGTTGAGTATTCCGAAAGGATACACAAAGGTCGCTTTTTCCGATGTATTAAAGATTTTGACTTCGAAATAGATGAAAAAAATTGCAGCCATATTTGCCCTCTACCTCCTCTCTGCCTCGTTTGCCTCGATGGCTCAAACAACGCCGCAGATAGAAGCGCTCAAAAAAAAGAGACTCTTGCTGCAAAAAGAAATTACCACAACGAACAAACTGTTTCTCGACGTCAAAAAACAGACCAATACCGTTTTGCAGCGCATCAATCTGATAAACAAACAGATAGATATGCGAAAGGAAATGATTTCCGTCCAGCAAAAAGAGATTGAAGCCCTGAATAACGAGCTTTCGAATATGGAGAAGGAAATCAACCAATTGAATGTGAATCTGAAACAAAAGCAAGACAGTTACGCCAAAGCCATCCGCGGAATGTTGAAAAGTCGCCAGACCGAAAACAAACTGTTTTTCGTCCTTTCGGGAAAATCGCTGGGCGAATCCATACGGCGCATGCAATACCTCAGAGAGTATTCCGACTGGCAGAAATCGAAAGCCGAGGATATAAAGCAACAGAAAAAACTGTTGTCGGAGAAGAAAACGGCTATGGCGAACACAAAAACTGAAAAACAAACCGCCCTTGCTTCACTGCAACAAGAACAAGACAAACTCGTAAACGAAGAAACCACTAAAAAAGCGGAAATGGCAAGCGCCCAAGGCAAGCAGAAAGAACTGCAAAAAATATTGACAGACAAGCGCAAACAGGCTGACCAGCTCAACAACCAGATCGAACGGATGATTGCCGATGAAGTCGCCCGACAGGAACGCCAACGCATTGCCCGCGAAAAAGCGGAAGCCGAACGCCGCCGCAAAAAAGAAGAAGCAGAGGCTAAAGCCCTTCAGGAGAAAGAATCGCGCGAGAAAGCGGCAAAAGACAGCAATTCACGCCAAAAAGACCAGCAGGAAACGGCGCAGAGCGCTAAAAAAGAGACATCCGCGCCCCCGCAACCGAGGGTGGCGGAAGACCCGCAGAAAGAGACCTATACGGCATCGGCCGAATCGTTTAACCTCTCGAAAAATTTTGCCGCCAACAAAGGCAAACTCCCTATGCCGGTAACCGGCTCGGCAAGCATTGTGGGTAACTTCGGTGTCAACAAACACAGCGAATGGAATATTTCCACCAACAGCAACGGTATCGATATACAAACGCAACGCGGCTCAAATATCCGCTCGGTTTTCGACGGCGAAGTATCCAAAGTTTTTTCGGCTCCCGGAGCAAACACCTGCATCATCGTTCGCCACGGCGAGTATTATACGTTTTACAGCAACATCTACGATTTGTATGTGAAGCAGGGAGACCGGGTGAAAACAGGTCAGTCGCTCGGCCGTATATTCACCGACCCCGACACGGGTATATCCACCATGCACTTCCAGTTGTGGCAAAAAACCGCCAAATTGAATCCCGCACCGTGGTTGAGACGTTAAAAAATAAAACTAATATTCTAACAAATAAAGAGTTATGGGACAATACCAAAATTTAAAATTTCGCCTCATTTTCATGAATTTCCTCCAATTTTTCGTCTGGGGTTCATGGATGATGACGCTCGGTTCCTACGGATTTGGAGAAAAAGGGTGGAACGGCGCAGAATTCGGACTCGTCTTTTCCACAATGGGTTTTGCATCGCTCATTATGCCAACGTTGTTCGGCATTATCGCCGATAAATGGAGCGCTAAATATGTTTACGCGCTCTCGCATCTGCTTTTTGGTGCAACAATGTGCTTTTTGCCGTTTATAAACTCGGCGAGCGCATTTTTTTGGGCGCTGTTGCTCGCAATGTGTTTTTATATGCCGACCCTTGCGCTAAACAATTCCATCGGTTTCAATATCTTGAAAAGCGGAGGAAAAAATCCCACGATAGATTTTCCGCCTATCCGGGTTTGGGGTACTGTCGGCTTTATCGCGGCAATGTGGCTCACCAATTTCTTTACAAAAAGCTGGGGGCTGGGGCAGAGCATCAAGGTATCGTTCATCATTGCTGCGGTTGGCGCATTCATTCTTTCTGTTTTCGCCTTCACCTCCTTGCCGGTGGTAAAAAAAGAAAGCAACCTGCCCCCAAAAAAGAAAACGCTGACGGAAAAATTGGGTTTGGAAGCCTTTGTGCTGTTCAAACAAAAGAAAATGATCCTGTTTTTTATTTTCAGCCTGTTGCTTGGAGGTGCGCTTCAATTGACAAATGCCTACGGTGATGCGTTCTTGCAGGATGCCAGCGTGTTTCCCGAAGGCTCTGCCGTATTCAATTTTTCCACCATCATTCTTTCCATCTCTCAAATCTCCGAAACACTGTTCATCCTTGCCATTCCGTTTTTCATGCGGCGTTTTGGCATCAAAAGAGTGATGCTTATCAGCATGTTCGCATGGGTACTGCGTTTTGCACTGTTCGGCTTGAGCGATAATTCGATACCGGGGCTGGCGCTGATTGTACTGTCGTGCATCATTTACGGCATGGCTTTCGATTTTTTCAATATTTCGGGCGCATTGTTCGTCGAACAAAACACCGACTCGAAAATACAATCCTCGGCTCAGGGCGTTTTCATGCTGATGACAAACGGCATCGGCGCCGTTTTAGGAAACATTATTGCCGGCTTGGTCATCGCAAAATGGTTCGAACCCAACGGAATCCGGCTGTGGAACATCGGCAACTACGAAGACCCGCGATGGATAAATATCTGGTTTATCTTTGCAGCCTACTCGCTTGTGGTGGGTTTGTTGTTTGCCTTGATGTTCAAGTACAAACATCATCCGGAGGATAGAATTTCTTTCAAACGATGAAAGCGCTGATTTTTGCCGCGGGACTTGGAACACGCCTGAAACCGCTGACTGACAGCCTGCCGAAGGCTTTGGTTCCGATTGCCGGTAAACCCTTGTTGCAGTACGTTATCGAAAAGCTGAAATCGGCAGGATTCGACGAAATCATCATCAATATTCATCATTTTGGCGGGCAAATCATCGATTTTGTACGGCAAAACAACGCTTTCGGAATCCGCATTGAGTTTTCCGACGAGCGGGAAAAACTCTTGGACACGGGCGGCGGCATCAAAAAAGCGGCGCGGTTTTTCGAAGACGGGAAACCTTTCCTCGTCCACAATGTGGATATTCTGTCGGATGTCGATCTTGAAGCGCTGTACCGCGTACATTTGCGGACGGGTTCGGCTGCAACATTGCTCACCAGCTATCGGGAGACGTCGCGCTACCTGCTTTTTGACGAAAACGACACCCTTCAAGGCTGGATCAACAAAAAAACGGGCGAAGTGAAATCACCCCGCAAAAATTTTGCGCCGGAGAATTACCGCGAGCGGGCTTTTTCGGGGATACACGTGCTCTCGCCGGAAATTTTCGATTATATGACCGCCTTCCCCGATACATTTTCCATCATCGATTTCTACCTGTCTGTTTGCGATAAAATCCCCATAAAATCGTTTAACCCGCCCAAGCTGTCGCTGTTGGATGTAGGGAAAATTGATTCGTTGCGGGAAGCGAAAAAATTTGTCGTCTGAAAAATTGTATATTCGAGCACACCATTATTCAAAATCACACAAAAATCTCCGCCATCATGCAGCGAGCCGAGCCTCCGCCGACGGTTTCGATTGTGCTCAGGTCGGGCGAAAGGATTTTGGAATAGCTTGAGATGATATTTTCCTGTTCGCTTGTCAACGCATTTCGCGCTGAGGCCGACATGACCGTCAACGGGTTTCCGTTGCGGTTTTTTATTTCCAGCATGTTTCCTGCGAAACGGCTCACTTGGCTGAGGGAAATGTCAACGGTGATTTTTCCGGCAGATCGCAAGCTCGAAAGCACTTTTCCGCGTTCTTTTTCGTTCTTTATCGATTCCAAGCAGACGACAGCAATCTGTGTGCCGATGAACATCATCACGTTGGTGTGGTAAATGGGTTGGTTTTGGCTGTCCATTGCATCAAAAACCACCGCGTCGAAATTCATCTGCGAACAAAAATCGGCCAACACCTTTTCCGATGTGCGTGCCGAACGACAGCAATAAGCCACGCGCTTGTCGCGGTCGAGGACCATGCTGCCCGTTCCTTCCAGAAACTCGTTTTGCTGTTCCCATTTCGTAAGGTCGATGAGCTTAGTGTGGCGCATCTGTCTGAGCAACAGATTTATCACATCCCGTTTCCGTTCCAGTCGGCGATTCTCGGCAAACATGGGATAAAGCACCAATTCGCCCGAAATATGCGACGAAAACCAGTTGTTCGGGAAAATCGAATCGGGCGTCCAAGGGTCGGGCGTGTCGTTTACTACGGTAAGATCTACATCGTTGCGGCGCAAAAGGTTTGCGAACGCATCAAATTCATCCCGCGCCAGCCGATCGATATCCGAGGCATCGATTTTCTGCTGAAAAAGGTTGTTTTTGGCCGTCTCTTTGTTGTATGCGAAACGGGCAGGGCGCACCATAAGTATTTTTAACGTCGTTTGCATGATGTTATTCCAGCGCTCGAATGGATTTTTTAATGATACCGATGGCCGTCCGCAGTTCGTCTTCCGAAATGACTAAGGGCGGGGCAAAGCGGATGATGTGTTCGTGCGTAGGTTTGGCCAACAGCCCGTTTTCGGCCATTTTCAGGCAGACATCCCATGCTTTTTTTCCGTTTTGAGGCTTGATAACTACGGCGTTCAGCAGTCCTTTTCCTCTGATTTTTTCGATGAAGGGGCTGCTAAAATCGCCCATTTCATCGCGAAAAACAGTCCCCAATCGTTCGGCTTTTTCCGATAATCGTTCTTCTTCGGCCACCCGCAGGGCGGCCATCGATACTTTGCAGGCCAAGGGAAAGCCGCCAAAGGTAGAGCCGTGCTGACCGGCTTTCACGGTGAGCATCACTTCGTTGTCGGCCAAAACTGCCGAGACCGGCAAAACGCCTCCCGAAAGGGCTTTACCGAGAATGACCATGTCGGGACGGACGCCCTCGTGGTCGCAACACAACATTTTTCCGGTACGGCAAATGCCGGTTTGCACTTCATCGGCAATAAAGAGGATATGGTTTTGTTTGCAAAGATCGTAGCAGGTTTTCAGATATCCGTCGTCGGGAACGACAACTCCCGCTTCGCCTTGGATGGGCTCGACCAAAAAACCTGCGATGAAATCGGCCTTTTTGGCGAAAATATGCTTCAGTGCATCGGCGTCGTTATACGGAACGGTTTCGATTCCCGGCGTGTAGGGGCCGTATTCGTTATGTGCTTCCGGATCGGTTGAGAACGAAACGATGGATATGGTTCGTCCGTGAAAATTATTTGCACAAGCCACAATAAGGGCTTTGTTATCAGGAATTCCCTTTTTTTGGTATCCCCATTTGCGGGCGAGCTTCAGCGCTGTTTCCACGGCTTCGGCGCCGCTATTCATCGGCAGTATTTTGTCGTAGCCGAAAATCCGGTGCGCCAACTCCTCGTAGGGGCCGAGGCAATCGTTATAAAAAGCGCGGGACGTGAGGCAGAGCGTTTGAGCCTGTTCGGTCAGCGCCTGCACGATTTTCGGATGGCAATGCCCTTGGTTTACAGCAGAATAGGCCGAAAGAAAATCGAAGTATTGTTTCCCGTCCACATCCCAGACATAGACGCCTTTTCCTTTCGATAGCACGACGGGGAGCGGGTGGTAATTGTGTGCGCCGTATGCGCTTTCTAATTCAATGAATTGCAGCGATTTATCGGATAAAACCATTTTATTTGTTGTTATTTTGAATTGTTGTTATTGCAGTTTCAGGCTAAGGTTCCTGAACTGAATTTCCTTGCCTTCGCTTTGCAACCCGATGTATCCTTCTTTCACCGGATTGGTTCCTTTGTTTTGAAGGATGCCGTTGATATACACGTCGATTTTGCCACCTTTCACATCAATTCGCGCTTTATTCCATTCTCCGGCCGGTTTTTCGCTCGATGGTCGCCGTTTGTCGATTACCGGGAATCGGGGGCGTTCCGTAAGGCCTCCCGGCAGTTTGTATTCCTCCAAATCCGAGCCGCCGAGCAGCACAAAATCGCCGGCCTGTCCGGCTTTCAACTGACATTCAATACCGTTGGGAAAAGGATTTGAAGGATCGGCAATCAAAAGAAAGATGCCGCTGTTGGTCGCTTCGTTTGGCCATCGCCATTCTAATTCGAGCGTATAATCGGCGTATTTTTCCTTTGTAAACATGTAGCCGAAGGGATCGCCCTGAATCCATATCGTACCGTCTTTGACCGAAAAAACTTGTTCGGGAGAAACAGAATCGCCCGCGACGACGAAATTCCAATTCGACAAGTCCTTCCCGTTGAAAAGCGATATTTGCCGCGGTTGTGTGCAGGAAGTGTAAATTCCGCCCAAGAGGGCGACAGCAAAAAAGATTGTTTTTCTCATCGGATCATTCTTTTTTTTGGGGTTCGTGATTTTTTGCAAAGATAATCTTTTTGAGGGAGTACAGACTTGAATCTGTTCAGTTTTTTATTCCAATAATATTGTGTATTTTTGTTGCGACAAAAAAGTAAAACCAATAAAAATGTAAGACCATAATGAAAAAACGAATGATGTTTATCGCCGTTATGGCGATGGTATTGAATGTAGCAGGGTTTGCAGGTGAGCCGAAAAATTCGGGAACCACATTTGCGAAGGATGCGCTCGCGCCTTTCGTCAAAAGCGGACAGCTTCCGGGCGCGATTAACGTCTTTTACAAGAATGGTTTGCAGGAAACCACCTGCATTGGTTATGCCGACGTTGCGGCAAAACGTCCGATCACGATGAACGATGTTTTTATGCAATGCTCGCAAACAAAGGGTTTCTGTGGAGTAACTGTCGCTATCCTTATCGAGGAAGGCAAGATCGCGCTTGACGATCCCGTTTCAAAATATCTGCCCGAATTTAATGAGCTTTGGGTGCTCAAATCAGACACCAACGGCGTGAAAACACTCGTCAGGGCAAAAAACACGCTCACCGTCCGCATGGTGATGAACCACACCGGCGGTTTCCCCTTTGAGATTTGTGCAAAACAGGGCAACATCAAGGGAGGCGGGTGGTCCGGCGGTGCGCCGCTTCGCCAGACGGCGGCTATCGCGGCGGCGTGCCCCTTGTCCTTCGAACCCGGCACAAAAGAGCAGTATTCCAATACCGGTATCGATATTGGCGCGGCCATCGTCGAGATCGTAACCGGTATGCGCTGGGAGGACTTCCTCAAGGCGCGAGTCCTCGACCCGCTCGGCATGAAATCCAGCTGGTTTTGGCCGACAGACAAGCAACTTAAAACGCAAATAGAAATGTACGACTGCGTGAAAGACGCACCGGCCACATATCGCGAGCAAAACGAGATGCAGCAACGCCCCTACAACGATGCCCATGTTTTTGCATCGGCGGGCGCCGGACTTTGGACAACCGCAAACGACCAGCTCAAATTCTATAAGATGCTCATGAACCTCGGCGTGGGCGATAATGGCGTGAGGATACTTAAAGAAGAAACCGTCAAGGAACTGCTTGCAAAATCAACACGCCCAAAAGGGATGAGCGGTTACTCGCTCGGCCTCTCCGCACCCGAAGAAGATACGGAAAACGCATGGTTTGGGCACGGCGGCGCATGGGGTACGAACTGCGTGGTCAATTGGCACCGCAAAGAACTAAAACTGTGGGTTGTTCAACTCTGCGGCGATCCGCGCCCCTGGGATGCAGCCTGTGCGGAGGCGGCAAACCAATTCTTTAAATATGCCATCGGCAAAACCGGCGCCGACGCCTATACCGGCCGACTCAAATAAGGTCTGAAAAGATTGTGAGTTAAAAAGGAAATACATACATTTGTCCCTGTTTTCGACGAAACATAACATGGATACCCACGGGCAAACAGGGGTTGGGAGGGCGATAGAAGAATAAAATGACCATAGAAATAAAACAACTTTCCGATATACATGCCGCCGCACGCGATTTCATTTCGCAAACGGAGGGCCATTCCGTTTTTGCCTTTTACGGCCGAATGGGGGCAGGCAAAACCACCTTCATCAAGGCCCTGTGCGAAGAATTGGGAGTAAAAGAACCCGTTAGCAGCCCCTCGTTTGCTATTGTGAATGAGTATCGCGACGGGAATGGGAAACCCGTTTATCATTTCGATTTTTACCGTATCAACAAAATTGAAGAGGCTTTCGATTTCGGTTACGAAGATTATTTTTACAGCGATAGCCGCTGTTTTATCGAGTGGCCTGAATTGGTTGAAACACTCTTACCCGAAAATACGGTGAAGGTATCGATAAACGAAACGCCGTCCGGTTCGCGCTTGGTAGAATGGAACAAATTGGATTAATCACTTCAAAATGAAAAAAATATTTGTCATCCTGTCCCTGTTCTTCGCTTCGCTTTCTATTTCGGCGCAGGTGAATACCGACCGCATGATTATGATTGGGCGAAACGCGCTCTATTTCGAGGATTATGTGGTGGCTATCCAGTATTTCAATCAGGTTATTTCGGCAAAGCCGTATTTGGCAGAACCGTATTACCTGCGGGGAATGGCAAAGTTTATGCTCGACGATTTCAGAGGGGCGCAGGAAGACTGTGCTCTCTGTCTCGAACGGAATCCGTATTACACGGCGGCCTACCAGCTGCGCGGCGCGGCCTATCAGAACCAGAAAGAATACGAACAGGCGGCTGCCGATTACAAAAGAAGCCTCGATTTTTATCCCGAAGACAAGCTGACCTTAGTAAATATGGGTATCGTAAATATCGAACTGAAACAGTACGATGCCGCCGCAAATTATTTTGCCTCGCTCCTCCGCCGCTTCCCCGATTACAGTCCGGGTTACCTGACTCGCGCACAAATGTATCTCGAACAAAAAGATACGGTAAGCGCGATGGCCGATTACGATAAGGCTATCGAAATTGACCCCTACACCGGACAGTCCTTCTCCGCAAGGGGGTTGCTCTACTACCAGTTGAAAGACTACAACAAGGCTCTTGCCGACTTGGATGAGGCCATCCGGCTCGATCCGTACCAGCAAGGAAATTACATCAATCGCGGCTTGATAAAATACAACCTGAACGATTTGCGCGGAGCGATGGCCGACTACGACCGCGTGATAGAAATGGACGGCAATAACATCATCGCCCGTTTCAACCGAGGTTTGCTGAGGGCTCAGGTTGCCGACAACAACCGCGCCATCAAGGATTTCGACAAAGTTCTCGAATTGGAACCCGATAATACCATCGCTTACCTCAACCGAGCGATGCTCAACAACGAAATCGGTAATAAATCGGCTGCGCTGAGCGATTTGAACGTGGTGTTAAACGAGCATCCCGACTTCTTTTCGGGTTATTACATGCGTTCGCAGTTGAAACGCGAATTGAACGATTTGCGCGGCGCCGAAGCAGATTACAACCTCGCCCGAACCGAGGAGTCCAAAGCCCGCCGAATCGCTACGTCTGGAAACCTGCCGACGGCCGCGGGAAAAGACAGCGACAAAAAATCGAAGGATACGCGCGAGCAAACCGACAGGGACATCGACAAATTCAATTTGCTTGTCGTGGCCGATAAAGAATCGGAAGAAAACAACAAGTATGCCAGCAAAAACCGGGGCAGAGTGCAGAACTACGCCGCCGAAATTGTATTCGAACCGCTATTCACGCTTTCGTATTATGAGAAAGATACCGAGATACGCCGCCCTGTTTATTTCTCCAAAATATTGGACGACGCGAACAACCGCTTGCACCTGAAATGGAAACTTCGGATAACCAATCACGAGGCCTCGATGGATGAAATTCAGGTGCAGAGCCATTTCCGGTCTATCGACAACTATTCGAAAGAGATTGCCGGAAACACCTCCGTCGCCTCGCTCTATTTTGGGCGCGGAATGGATTTTATGCTCGTGCAGGATTACGAAAATGCGCTGACGGATGTGAACAAAGCCCTTTCTCTCGATTCATCCTTTGCTATGGCCTATTTTGCCCGCGCCATCATCCGGACGAAACAGTTGGAAGTAATGCCTCAGAACGGCCGTTCATCGATGCCAAGGCAATCGGTAAACCCTCCGGCAAACAGCTTTACTCCAAATGCCGCTTCGCTCAAACTGCCGGAAATATCCACCCGTTCTATGGAATACGATGCCATCCTCAAAGATTATGAAACCATATTGAAGCTCGACCCGGATTTTATATTTGCCTATTACAACCGCGCCGAGATTTTCGAACTCGAAAAAGATTATCGCGCTGCCATAACCGATTATACGGAAGCGCTCAAACGCGAGCCCCAATTTGCGGAAGCTTATTTCAACCGCGGACTGTCGCGACTCTCCATTGGGGAAACCGCCGCAGGTCTCGACGATTTGCGTAAGGCGGGAGAATTGGGTATCGTCTCCTCTTACAGCATCATCAAACGGATGCAATAAGCATCACAATGTGTTCAGAAACGCACGAAAGAATATGGCGGATTGTAGAGACGCGGCATGCCCTATCTCTACTCCATCCCCGTCAGGAGATACACTTCATTGTTGCGCCTCGGCGATAAGCCTTCTCACGGTTTCGTAATTTTCCAGCACAAAATAAGTTTTGGTGCGGCTACCTGCGTTATACACAGACAATGCAATGTGCGTCATATCTCCTTCCAGCGCGACCTTATATATGTGCGCAGTGTTGAGCAGGACTTTACCCTGCGACTGATCGGTTACTTCGATAAAGTTCTTCATACGGCATATTTTTTTAACTGTAATTGTAATTGCCACGAGATGGCGTTATTTCAGATGTTTCTTATAAAAATCGACTACCTTTTGATACAGGTAGATGCGGGTGTTACCACCGTAAATGGAATGGTTCTTATCGGGGAAGACAAACATTTCGAACTGCTTGTCGGCAGCGATAAGAGCGCGGGTATATTCCATCGCGTTTTGAAAATGCACATTATCGTCGGCCGTACCGTGAATGAGCAGAAGTTCGCCCTGTAAATCCTTCGCCAAATCGACAGCCGAAGCGTTCCGGTATCCTTTGGCGTTCTGTTGCGGAGTGCGCATAAAGCGTTCCGTGTAAACGGTGTCGTAAAAACGGAAATCGCTCACGGCAGCGATAGCCACACCCGCCTTGAAGATGCCGTTTCCGCGGCTCATACTCATCAAAACGGTATATCCGCCGTAGCTCCAGCCCCAGATGCCGATGTTGTTTTTATCGATATAGGGCAGCGAAGCCAAATATATAGCCGCTGCAATCTGGTCGTCCGATTCCTTGACGCCGAGATTCATATAGGTTTGCTTGCGAAATTCTTCGCCACGCGCACCCGTTCCCCGTCCATCAACGCAAGCCACGATAAAACCGTCGTTGAGCAGCGCGTAATACCAGTCGATGCCGAAACGGTCGAGAACCTGTTGCGAATCGGGGCCGCTGTATTGAATCATTACCACAGGGTATTTTTTCGATGCGTTGAAATTCGCAGGCTTCAAGATCCATCCGTTCAGTTGCGTGATGCCGTCGGCTGCGGGAAGAGTGATAAATTCATGCTTCGGCAATTGGGCTTCGGCGATGCGGTTGGCAGTTTCCTGATTGTCTTTCAAGACACGGAGTTCTTTTCCTGAGGCATCGCACAGCGAAATCCGGGTCGGTGTGTTTGAATCCGACCATCGATTGATAAAAAATTGACCTCCCTCGCTAAACGAGGCCGAGTTTAGCCCCGATTTCGGGGATAATTTCACCGCATTTCCCTTGTCGATTTGCTTTTTATAGATGTTTCTCCGCAAGGGACTTTCATCGGCCGCTTCGTAAAAAACCGTGCCGGTCTGCGCGTCCACTGCCAACAAATCGGTTACATCGTAATGGCCGGAGGTGAGTTGTTTTTGCAGCGTCCCCGACGTGCCATAGATATAAATGTGGCTGTACCCGTCTTTTTCCGATATGTAAGTAAAACGGTCGGGCAGGAAATGGATGGTTTTGATCTTTTCGGAATCGACGTAATACTTGTTTTCGTCGCGAAGAATGAGTTTGGCGACCGTCGTCCGAGGATTGGCAAAATACATGTCGAAGCGGTTTTGGTCGCGGTTCAGCGTCATCACAGCAAGTTGCGCCGCATCGTGTGTGAACTGTATGCGCGGGATGTAACCGTCTTTATCGAGCGGGATGTCCATCGTGCGTATGGTTTTTGATTCGATATCGAAAATGCGGCAGTCCACCGTCGAATTTTTCTCGCCCGCCTTGGGGTATTTGTATTCGTAAAATCCGGGATAAAGCTGTTTTTCAAAGGTTTGAAAAGCAAACAAAGACACCTCCGATTCGTCGCTGCGCACGAAAGCCAACAACTTGTTGTCGGGCGAAAACTGCATGAGGGCGGTAACGCCGAACTCTTCTTCATAGACCCAGTCGGTGGCGCCGTTGATGATTTTGTTCCTCTCGCCGTCTTTGGTGATTTGCGATTCGGTATCGAAATCGAATTTGGACAGCCAGATGTTGTTGTCGCACACGTAAGCCAACATTTTGCCGTCGGGCGAAAAGGTCGGTATCATCTGTTTCGATGCGTTCTCGGTGAGTTTGCGCACCAGATTGCGGCGTACATCGTGGTAATAATAGTTAGCCCGGAACGAACGTCGGTAAACCTGTTCGCGGTCGCGATAGACGATCACGCGATTTTCGTCGGGGCTGACCAAAAACCCCTGGAAGGTATCGAAGGTACATTCACGCGCTTTTTTTGTATCGAAAAGCGTATCGACGACATTCCCCGTCGCATAAGCGTATTTGATGACAGCCGTATTTTCGGAGTTCATCTGGTAATAGTTCATGCCGTCGGCCGACGATTCCATCGGCTTGATGCCGCCGGCGGAAAATTTGCCGTCAACAATATCTTTCAACGTGTAGTTTTGAGCCTTCATGCCGAAAAGGCAGGCAGAGAAGAGAAACAGTACAGTGATTTTTTTCATCGGATTCTCGTATTTTTTTAAATTCATTTTCGTTCGTCGTTTTGCAAATATACAACTTTTTTTTTCGAAATATGCAAAAACCCGTAGAGACACGAAAAAGCATAAAGGCGCGAAGGGGGTTGGTCGTTGAGAATGGAGAATTAAAAATTTATGCCTGAATATTTTGCGGAAACAAAACTTCGTTATATCTTTGTTGGCGAAATAAAAAAACGAAATGGATTGATACCCTGAAAAACGGGAATAAAAATGGATATATTCGCGGCTTGCGCCGCCTGAAAACAGCAACACAATGACTTTTTGCCCCCGACATACAACGGCCTGCCCCTCTTGCAACAACGACCTTGCGCAGCAGCCTTTTGTGTCCCTGCTTTTCTTGGCACATAAAAATTATGTATTAGTTAGGGGGGGGTAAATAGCTTATTTACAATAACTTACACAGCAACAAAAGCTTGTCCCGCAATCCCGGGGCCGGTTTTTGTGTTTTGTAGCGGAAAAATTTTTGTCCGCAGATTAAAAAAATGGCAAGAATAAACAATTTCCTATAAAAAAACACGAAATGAAAACAAAACAAGCAACAACAAAATCCGGCAGCAAGCGCCTGCGGGCGGCTTTATCGGCCTTGTGCCTTATTCTGCTCGCCTCCTGCTCGCAAGACGAGACGGCTGTTCTTCCCGAAGCACAGCAGGCTGCAAAATGGGTATTGACTGCCACTATCGGCAACAACACGCCGCAAACCAAGGCGACAGTGAAATACGGTCAGCCCTATGAAATCGGCGAAGACTTTACCTGGGAGCTGAACGACCTGATTAACCTCTCGCTCGAACCCGTTTCGGGCGGCGACGGAACCAAATACGGACTGCGCTTTAAAGTAACGGCCGTGAGCGAAAACGGCAATACGGCCACCTTGGAGCAGTACAATGCGGCAGGTTACGCAGCCCCCAGCATCCCTCCCGGCGAATACAGGCTTTATGCCGCTTACCCCTCGGATATACGGCTTATCGAAGGAGCGGAACATCAGGCTTCCGGCAACTATACGATGGGTATCAACAGCAGCGGCGTAGCCACCTGGCAAACGGCCTCCATGCCCGACTTTATCTACCAGCCGGAAGCGGCGGTAAACCTTAACAATACGGCCGTACCCAACCCCAAAGCCTGGCTCTACATGTACGACTGGCAACCCACGGTAACTATCGGCAGCGGCGAGGTGAACCTCAAACTCAACTTCAAGCACTACACCTCGCTGTTGCGCTACACCCTTACCAATACGACCACCGAGGCGGTAACGCTGAACAGCATCGTGCTGAATTTCGCCGAGGCATCGCCTTTCGGAGCTTTGCTTACGCTGAACGCCGAAAATCCCGCTGCGCTGACCACGGGTGGAACGAACGCTGTCTGGCTCACCTCCGGCCTGAGCATAGCCCCCAATCAAACGGCGGATTTCTACTGCCCCATTGTCCCCTCCGCGGCATATAGCGAAAACAGCTCTTATCAACCGGCAAACGCGAGCGGGATAGAATTGACGTTCAGATTCAACGACGGCGCCACAGCTTTGGCGCCCATCACCCTGCCGCAGTTTATCGCAGCTTTTGGCGCCGACGCCTTCAAACCGGGCTACCGCTATGCGTTTGATTTGGCCATCACCGGTACGGCAGACAACCTTGCCATCAAACGGATGAAGACTTACAAAACCTATACTGCCAACGGCGTTTCCTTCAAAATGGTCAATGTCGAAGGCGGCACGTTCACTATGGGCGCAACCGCCGAGCAGGGCAGCGATGCCTCCAGTAACGAGTTGCCGACACACAGCGTAACTTTGAGCAGTTTTGCCATCGGGCAAACGGAAGTAACGCAGGCGCTCTGGCTTGCCGTGATGGGTGCGCACAACTCGACGCAGAATCGCGGCAGTGGCGACAACTATCCCGAACATTATGTCTCATGGGACGACATTGTTGGCACCACAGGCAGCATCGGTTATACCGTCAACGGCATCGACTACAAGACCGACGGTTTTTGCTACAAATTGAGCCAGTTGGTTGGCGGCGGCAAACAGTTCTACCTCCCTACCGAAGCGCAGTGGGAATATGCAGCCCGCGGCGGAAATCAATCGGCAGGATATAAATACAGCGGCAGCAACACGATTGACAATGTTGCGTGGTATTACGAAAACAGCGGAGCAGCAGAAAGCAATTACACTTCCCACGAGGTTGCAACCAAGCAGGCAAACGAACTCGGTATCTACGATATGAGCGGCAACGTTTTTGAATGGTGCAGCGACTGGTATGGCTCTTACAGCAACGCGGCGCAAACCAATCCCACCGGCAATGCTACGGGTTCTTTCCGCGTGCTTCGCGGCGGCGATTGGCACATTGGTGCGAGGTACTGTCGCGTATCGTACCGCTACTACAACTTCCCCTCCTCTCGCAGCAACGACAGGGGCTTCCGCTTGGCCTCCGGTTCAGAATAGTTTGCCGGCGGCAAGCGGGCAGGTGCGGCGGGCGACGTCAAAAAAATACGGAACGACTGTCCGCTGTGTTGCAGCAGAACAAAAAACAGATTGTGTAACGATAAAAAAAAGAGAGATGAACCAAGAAATAAAACCGGCCGCCAAAGCGCGGCAAAACTACCGCAAGCCCGATATTGAGGTCTTTGAAGTGGCGCACCGGGGCGCTCTCCTCGACGCCAGCGGCCCCGATCTGGGCGACGGCGGCACGTGGTAAAGAGGGTTGTTAGTAGAGACGTGGCATGCCGCGTCTCTACTAAATACCATTTCCAACCCTTAGTAGCCACGAATTTATCCCCCTATTCTCGCCCTTATTCCATTATTTATCAGGAAAATAAGGGCAATCGGTGTGTGGCGCCTTGGGCTACTAAGGGAATTTTGAGGAAGGTTTTTGGCCGCAGGCCATCCATATCCATAGAAACCAAGGGGCTAAATACCGTTCAACCCCGTACGGGGTTGCATTGGTGGGAGAGCGCTGTCTTCTATGAGTAAACTTTCCAAGTTTTGAAAACTTGGAAAGTTTGAAATGTATTTGTAACCACCCGAATCAAACCTGTTAGGTTTTTTAAACCTAACAGGTTTAATAACAGGTTGTTGTAGCGTT
>JAISUH010000004.1 GCA_031272205.1 Dysgonamonadaceae bacterium
CGAATGGTGGGTATGCCTGTTCCTTTGCCTTCGGTAATGTCCAACTCCTTGAAAAAATCGCCAATTCTGCGGTTGCGATACCTTTTGTTCACAATGATTCCTTTGCGTACATCTTCCAATTTTGCACTTCGGTCGGGTCCACCCTGATTGATAATCTTGATGCAATCGGGCAAAATACGAATCTCAACCGGCTCTCGCACCTCATACGAGCGATGATAAAGCGCATTCGAGATGCTTTCTTCCAATGCGACATAAGGATAATTCCAAACTCTTTCAGCCTGCGGTCGGTCGGGCAGTTTATGAATCCGTTCCCGCAAAACAGTCGCCTTCAACTGTTCGAGCGCTCTCTCGATTTGATATTGAATCGGTCCTCGAATCACTGGGCGCTCATAAAAAGTTGGGTCGTCAACTCCATTCGGAAACTCGACAATTTCAATCTGCGTATAGGGAAAAAACTTTTCGGGATTGTAATTGAACAGCATTAACGCCACATTCTTTGGATACAGATTTTCATCGGGACCATAAAGCAAATCCATTGAATGATAGATGCTTTTGATGGGCGTTGTTTCAATATCGGTCAGCAACTTGCTTTCGATAGATTTCAAATGTTCGCGAACCAAAAGCGGCGAAATATCGTCAATTGTGGCATCTCTGTTAGGGCGGTCGTCAAACGGCTCGCGGCTCACAAGCGTAAACAAATCCTCGCGCTCCGACTTGCTCGGCTGAACGGTGCTCGAATATTTGCGAATGTAGTAATGGTATTTCTTTTCCTTCAAAGTTACATCTTCGGGAACTTCATACGGTCGGTTGTTCCCGCCCGGCGCCCAGATAACGAGAATATGCTTTTCATCAACGATTTCAATGCTGATTTTCGGTGCATAATAAGGATTTATGAGTTTGTTATACCCAATCATTTTTTGCTGAATGTCGTCCAAATCCTCAACCGAAATACCTGAAACAGGACGCTTTGCACGACCATTTTCTGCATCAGCGCCGACAATGATGTAGCCGCCGCCAATGTTTTCAAAGTCATTGGCGAATGCCGTAATTGTTCGGTAGATAGCCGCAGGATTCCAACCTCGTTTGTATTCAATCCGCTCGCTTTCAACAACTTTTCCCGAAAGCAATTTTTCAATATTGATAGGTATAGCCATATTTTTACCCTGAATTATGCCGCAAATTTACAAAAAAAATGTTACTCCCCGAAATTTGTTAAAAATGCCGCATTTTTAATTCGTTCTTCCTTCTCAAACGATGCCAAATAATTTTCGGTTGTTTTCAGGTTGGAATGTCCCAAACTTTCGGAAATATAAGCGATGTTGGCTCCGCTACGTTTCAAAACGCTTGCATAAGAATGTCTTGCGGTATAAGTGCTAATGTTCGGAATATCAAGTTTTTCACTTATAATTTTCAGATGTTTGTTGATGCGGCGGGTAATGTCCTGAATCCGTTTTTTCTGTTCAACAGGCGTGTCGTAACCGACAAGGAACGGAAACACGTAATTGTCAGGGCTTTTGTCGGGATTTCCCCAACGCTCGATTATCTGTTTCATTTCAGGCGTTAAAAGCGCCTCTATTTCTTTCTTATCCTTCGATGTATGCAGCGTTTTGGAACGGTAGAAATGAATCTCGTCGCCGTCGATATTGGAAAATTTCAGTTTCAGCAAATCATTGATATTTATTCCGTTACAGAGATATGAGAAAAACCACAGGTCGCGATAATGTTCCGTTGCTTCTGTTCCATCCGAAAACGAGATTATTTGCTTGATTTGCTGCAAAGTAAGAGCCATTTTGCGCCCGTTGCCAACAGGAATTTCGTACTTGCCTTTACCAAATGGGTACTGTGCTTCCTTAATCTTACCGGCATTTTTCGCCTCATTGAAAATCGTGCGAATGCTGCGGATGTACATCGATATGGTCGTGTAACTTTTACCGTCTGCCAGCATCGCTTTTTCGTATTTCCGCAACCAATCAACTGTAATCGCCTCAAAATGAATGTTTGTGCCGCCATACTTTTCGAGGTAGCGATATGCACATTGGTAGGTAATCGAGTTGCCGATAGCGCCCGCTTCGACCAAAGTTTCAATTTTTGTTTTGAAAGCGGTGTTGAGCGTGTCGGTAAGCCCTTTGCCCAAGCGCATATTGAGGGCATCAAAGGAAAACATACCTTCGTTTTCCAATGTCTGAACTACCTCCAAAATCTTTTCGTATGAAATTTGGAGGTCTTTTTTTACACACAACAGGTCTGAATTTCTCGTTTTATCCAACCGTTCCCATTCCGAAACGGTCAAGTTTTTTCCTGTGGAATAATATTTTCTGTCACGCTTGTAAGTTACGCGAATTTTCACAGGAAATGCACCAGACTTGGTTTCTCGGCGATTATCCAGCATCGCCGCAACTGTAATTCCATTCAAATTATATGTATCCATATTGCCTTGTTTTTTTAATCTGTGTGCACAAAAAAATGTACACACAATTTGCACACAAGTCGGCGAATGCACGACCTCATTCATCGTACAAATAAAGTTCACATAAATCCCCTTATCAGAACCTGCCGTTCGAGGTGCCGGAAAATTGGGTGTGGTGTCGGCTGGGAGATTTGTGCAATTATGGCAGTTGTAATAATGTAAATTCTACTGAAATAGCTAATGATGCTTGGATTTTGGATTTAGAAGATATAGAAAAGGACACAGCAAAATTATTACAGCGCGTAAAAAAATGTGATAGAAAAACCACAAGTACAAGACATTCCTTTGTTGAAGGGAACGTATTATACAGCAAATTAAGAACATACTTAAATAAAGTGTTAGTGGCAGACGAAGACGGCTTTTGTACAACCGAGATTTTGCCATTAGATTTCAAAGGTTATGTTGTTCCCGAATATGCAAGACGGGTATTGATGTCGCAAATGTTTTTGGATTATACGGAACAATGCGGATATGGAGTTAAAATGCCAAGATTAGGAACAACAGATGGTCAAAAAGCACCGTTTCCTCTCCCTCCTCTCGCCGAGCAGCGCCGCATCGTTTCCGTTATCGAATCCGCTTTTGCTCTGATTGACGTAATAGAAGACAGCAAAACCTCGTTGCAGCAGATTATCAAACAGGCAAAAGCCAAAACGCTCGACCTTGCGATAAAGGGGAAATTGGTCAGCGTTTCTCCCGCACCAACAACTGCCGATAATTCGCCTTATCAGGATTTGAAAGAGGGGTGGAAGCAGTACAAATTGGAAGATGTCTTAGAATACGAACAACCACAAAAATACATTGTCGCTTCAACAGATTATTCGGACGATTATGAAACGCCCGTTTTGACAGCAGGGAAATCATTTATTATCGGTTATACCGATGAAAAAGACGGGATTTTTTCAAAATTACCTGTTATAATCTTTGATGATTTTACAACAGATTCAAAATATGTTGATTTTCCATTCAAAGTAAAATCTTCCGCGATGAAAATTCTAACTGCAAATAAAGAAATTGCTGATACAAAGTATCTTTATTACTTAATGCAAACTATTGAGGTTTTCAATGATACTCACAAACGATATTGGATTTCGGATTATTCTAAAAACGAGGTAAAACTTCCCCCTCTCCCCGAGCAGCAACTCATTGTCGCCCAAATAGAAACAATTTTTTCTCAATTGGACGACATTGAAAAGGAAGTGAAATAAATTCAAGTTTCAAATTTGAAATCTTAAACCTGAAACTTGAAACCCCAAAATCTACCAAGTAACCACCTTATCTACAATGCTTTGTTGTTCGCTTGCCGTGCGGCGCAGGTAAATACGGGTTGTTTCGATGCTTTCGTGTCCCATCAGGTCGGCGAGCAGGGCGATGTCGTTGAACTTGTCCAAAAAGTTTTTGGCAAAGCGGTGGCGGAACGAATGCGGATAAATCACTTTCGGATTCAAGCCGTATCGCTCGGCAAAATGTTTCAGTTGCCCCGAAACGCCACGTGCCGTAATCCGCTCGCCAAAACGATTTCGGAAAATGTAACCCGAAACGCAACAGCACTCTTTCAGCCATTTCGCCGCCTCGTTGCGCAAGGTTTTTGGAATATACAAACGGCGAATTTTCCCACCTTTGGTGTACATATCCAAATAGCCGGCTTCGACGTGTTCCGCCTTGATTTGCAGCAGTTCGCTGATACGTGCGCCGGTCGCGGTCAGAAACCAAACCACGAAATACCATTCGGTATATCCGTCTGCTTTTAGTTTGGTTTTCAGAAACTTGTAATCGGCGTCGCTGACCACGTTTTCGAGAAAATTCTTTTGCTGAACCTTTACAAATTTGACTTTCAGCCCGCCTGCCTCGCCGTCAGGCAGGTTGCGTCCGATAAAATCAAGATACTTGTTGAGCGCCTGCAAACGAAGATTGACAGTTTGCGGCTTGAAATGCTCAATCAGCCAACCTTTGTAGGCAGTCAGATTTTCCTTGTCAATCCGTTCATAATGAGCAAGAAAATAATTGACAGTCCACACATACGAAGCGACCGTATTACGCGACAAGCCGCTTTTATTCAAATGATTCTGAAATTTTGTTACCATAAAACATAAAATTAAAGTTTACAGTAACAAAACGATTTTTATGCGGAACTCACAAATTTTCCAGCATAGAATCTAATATGCTGAAAATGTTTTCGATACGCTCGACTATAAGTTTTTGTTCGGGGAGTGGGGGAAGCAGAATATTGATATTTTCAATAACATTTTTATCTACTGTCGGTAAAACTCCTCCTTTATGCAAAGTGGAAAAGTCTATTGTCAAGAAAAAATAATAAGCAAATGGAAAATATAATTCTTTACTTGGAGTAAAACCGCCTGTATTTAAGTCAACTAACGATTTTTGAGTTAGAATTCTCTTTTTATTTGTAAGAACAGCACCTCCATTTTTGGGGAAAATTATAGAATTATCGGGGAATATAATTCCATTATATGTTTCAGGTAACCAATTTGTTACAATATTCATATATTTTTCATTCCCTGCAACATTCATGTCAGAAACTTTGAAATAAGGATATTTTCCTTGTTCTACTAATTCGTCAGATTTTGGTGTTTTGCCTGAAAAAACAATACCAACTTCTTTCAGCCTGCACCGTTTCCACCCCTCCTTCAAATCCCGATAAGGCGAATTATCGGCAGTTGTCGAAGCGGGGGATTGCGGGTCAAGCCCGCAATGACGGGATGCATTGACAAGTTTCCCCTTTATGGCAAGGTCGAGCGTTTTGGCTTGTGCCTGTTTGATAATCTGCTGCAACGAGGTTTTGCTGTCTTCGATTTCGTCAATCAGAGCAAAAGCAGATTCGATAACGGAAACTATGCGGCGCTGCTCGGCGAGTGGGGGGAGAGGAAAAAATGTTTCCTCAATTACATTTTTGCCAACCCTTTGTTGTCCGACAGCTCCTGAAAATTGCTGAACTCCATTCATTATAAACATTTCTGTTTCAGCAAAATACAAAAGATACGAATTTAAGACTTCATCGCTTTTTGGTCGTAAAATATGTAGTTCGGTTGTTCCAGCGCCAAAACCATTTTCTAAATCTTTAAAAATAACCGATTTGCGATTTTCAAAACAGGGCGTTATTTTTGCTATTCCGACATCGCCTTCCTGAAAATGAGTAAATCCTTTTTTTACTTCTTTCCATTTTCTTATTTCAGAAGTATGCTTGTTCGCAAAATTGTCTGATATTAAAGTCATTGGAATAAAAGACACTTTCGTTTCATCTTCTATTTCATTTTTGGGATTGATTTCAAATACATCTTTTACCTTTACCCACACCCAATTTTCCGGCACCTCAAACGGCAAGTTCTGATAAGGGGATTTATGAGAACAAAAAGTTTTTATTTATTGGCGCAGTGAATATGCTCGTTCCTAATTTTTGTGTGCAAATCTGTGTGCAAATAAATTTTCGAGCCTTTGTCAAGAGGGAGTAACGACAGGTAAGATAATTCCATTCCCAAGAGCCGACAGAGTTCTTTGATATGTTTTTCGATGTTTGCAGGCATTTTGTGTAATAAACCCTCAAATATCTATAAAATCAGGGCTTGCAAGCAATCGTGCATTCGCCGACTTGTGTGCAAATTGTGTGAACATATAAAAGAAAAAAGAACTCACAATCTCTTGTAAGTCCTTGATTTTCTGCGTGGGCGTTGACGGATTCGAACCGCCGACCCTCTGCTTGTAAGGCAGATGCTCTGAACCAGCTGAGCTAAACGCCCTTATTTTAAATACCACTTTGCTGACCACCGACCCCTCCGTTTTAAAGAAGGTGTGATATGAACCAGATCAGATAAACGGCCTTATATTAAATACCACTTTGCTGACCGCCGACCCCTCCGTTTTAACGGAGTGCTCTGAACCAGCTGAGCTAAACGCCCGATTTTTAATAAAAATGCCTTTGTTTTTCTTCAAAAGCGGGGCAAAGATACGGATAGTTTTTTGAACTACCAAATTTTTTTGCGGAAAAATGAAAAAAAAATCCTATACCCCGCCTCCGACCGGTTTAGATAGTCTTATTGTTTGTTATCGCACTTTCTTCACTTAATTTATCGCCGTCAAGGAATCTTGCATCTATAACTTATTGATAATTAATATAATACAAAATAATTTTACCAAGATAAAGCTCGATATAAATAATCAATATTTACATAAATAATGTAAATAAGAGACAAAAATGCAATAATTTCATCGAAATACAAAATATTTTTCCGAAAAAGCGTTATTTTTGTATCAAAAATATAGTGTGATGGATTTATCGTTTTCTCATATTAACAAGGGCGAAGTAAATGACGACAAGGATTGGCTTGAACAGCTCTTTTGCCAGGCAGAAGATATTTTTCTGGCAGATAAGACTGTCGCTTGCCGGATCATTGAAGTCAGGGAAAGTGGATTTATTGTAAAGGCAATGGGCTTGTACTGTTTTTTGCCGTTTAAGTTGATGCCTTGGCGACAACCCACGAATTATTGGTTGCAAATGGCTGATTTGCTTAATAATAAGATTTTTTACGGCAAGATACATTCGATAGTGAAACGGTCGTATGGCAAGAGGCGTATCTATGTCGATGCGACGGCTCATGCTTTTCAACCCTTTGAATTGTTTTACAATATCGAATATACGGGTATAGTTTTCTATAAATCAGCGAAATCCGTATGTGTTGAGATAGGTCACCATTATGGTTGGAAGTACGGTTCGATCACCGGATACATCCCTATGCGCTATTTTTTATACCCTTCGGATTTCGATTCATTGGAAATCGGGACGGAGGTTCCGATATTTTTCCGGAACAACGACGGCGAGAAGAATATTTTCGAAAAAGCCGACCATTACAGGCAAATCACAGAAAAGATCGGCGCTAATGTCATTGCATATTTCGAAAAAGGCTATAATTATTCCATGAGACTTGTGATAGAAGGGGGTATTTGCGGGGATTTTGAGGATGAGCGGATGCTGATACGGTCGTACTTGCAGTATGGTGACGAGCCGTTCGAATGTAAAGTCGTCAGATACGATTACAGAAAAGGTCTAATCGTTAGAATACGTGAGGAAAAGTATGGAAATAAAGAACTTATGAAGTTGAGGGGCAAAATAATGCCTGTTTATTGTTACGATTTCGGAAAGAGGAAGATATATTTGGTTGATGACAAGTACCCCGGAATGTTCAAACAGGGTGAATTAAGGCTGTATAGCAATCATACCCATAAGGATTTCCATCAGTTGACGGCCAAAGTCCATGCGATCGGGAACAATCATATTTGTATGTTAAAATATTACGACGCCGATCAAGACTCAATCAAAAATGCTTTGCATGACGGCAAGTGACTTTATTTCTGGGAAGTCGGCGACATGAATCCGGTAGTATGCAAGGATGTGGCGGATGATGTCCGTCCGTTCGTGACGCGAAAATTGGTAGAGTGACATGTTTTCCAATGTCATGCGCATCAGGCGTTCGAAGACGGCGCTGTCGTCGCTTGAGAGGAAGTCGGTATGGTCGGGTGGGGTATCGACGAAGACGCCGTTGCGCAGGTCGAACATGCGTCCCGGCCGGTAAGTTTGCGTGTCGGGGCGGATGCCGAGATAGACGGAAAGTTGCAGCAGGAAAACGAGGTGGAAGTTGGCAACGCCCGTTTCGACGATTTCAAGATAACGGATTGAGCGATAGAGGTAATCGAAAAGGTTGTGATTGGCTTCTTTTTCCTGCAGGAGGCGGTAGAGGATTTCGGACAGGAATAGCGCTAAGGCGTTTTTGGCCGGAAGGGCGTTGAAGCGGGCGGATATAAAAAGCGGCCGGGCTTCCTTGATACGCTGGATATCGCGCGTGGCAAGGTGTTCAACTTCGAGATCGACGACAGATAAGGGGAACATTATCGAACGCGACAGCCTCGATTTTTTGCCCCGTGTACCGGCGACCATATAGGAGGCGCGCCCAAAATCCCTCGTGTACATATTTATAATAACAAACTTGTCGTTATAGGGCGTTATGTGTAGAACTATTCCTTCGGTTTTGTGTAACATACGGATATTGTTTTCAGCCGCAAAAGTAGGCGAAAAAAATGAGCTTTGAAATTTTTTCGGTAAAAAAACAGCAAAAAAATTTTGCATATCAAGAATAATCCGTATCTTTGCGGTCGCAAAATCGGCATAAAAAGAGTTCGAGATGTCGTAAAACCCTTTGTCGATGCGCTAATTGGCCTGTTCGTCTATCGGCTAGGACGCAAGATTTTCATTCTTGAAAGAGGGGTTCGATTCCCCTACGGGCTACGAATTAACAATTAAAATTTTATAGAAGATGGCAAATCATAAATCATCGGAAAAAAGAGTGCGTCAGACTAAGACACATACTCTGCAAAACAGATACGCAGCGAAGACAATGCGCAACGCCCTGAAGAAAATTCGCTTGTCGGACGACAAAGACGAGGTCAACGCGATGTATCCAAAGGTAAGTGCAATGCTTGACAAACTTGCTAAGCGTAATGTCATTCACAAGAACAAGGCGGGCAACCTGAAATCGAAGATGGCGCGCCACATGAACGAGTTAGCCAAGCCGGCAGCTACGGTTTAACGTTATCTCTGCCGTTCGACGGTAAGGGATAACGCAGTTTTTGCGACCCGGCTTTCCCGCTTCGCAAGCGGTTTTTTTATTAACCGGCCTGTTCGTCTATCGGTTAGGACGTGAGATTCTCATTCTCAAAAGAGGGGTTCGATTCCCCTACGGGCTACTCTCATTTAGCAATCCTGGCAGGGTCGGAGACCTTGTTAGGTTTTTTCTTTTTAGTGCAGTTAATTTTCTTTCAACATTTTCGTTATTTTAACAATCTCTTTGTCCGCTATCTCGAAAAAAAACGCTAATTTTGTGCTCATTTTAAACGAAATTGGTATTAAAAAATAATATGAGCGAAGAAGAATTGAATGTAGCAAGCAGCGAGTATTCATCGAAGAATATTCAGGTTTTGGAAGGATTGGAGGCGGTACGCAAACGCCCCGCTATGTATATCGGCGACACGGGAGAAAAAGGGCTTCACCACCTTGTGTATGAGGTGGTTGACAATTCTATTGACGAAGCTCTTGCGGGATATTGTCAGAATATCGACGTGGTCATTAATGAGGATAATTCAATCTGTGTGACCGACGACGGGCGAGGCATACCGGTTGACTACCACGAAAAAGAAGGCAAATCGGCGCTCGAAGTTGTACTGACGGTACTACATGCGGGCGGTAAGTTCGATAAAGGTACGTACAAGGTGTCCGGAGGTTTGCATGGCGTCGGCGTTTCGTGCGTTAATGCACTCTCATCCCACCTGAGAGCCGAAATCCACCGCAACGGGAAAATTTACGTGCAGGAGTTTTCGTTAGGCAAGTCGCTTGGAGATATCAAGGAAGTCGGCGAAAGCGACCACACAGGCACGATTATCACGTTCAAACCCGACACGACGATTTTCACCATCATCGAATATAAATACGAAATATTGGCAAACCGCCTTCGCGAATTGGCTTTCCTTAATGCCGGCGTCAAGTTGAAACTTACCGACCGCCGTGAAATAAAGGATGACGGTTCGTTCAGGAGCGACATATTCTATTCGACCGAAGGATTGAAGGAGTTTGTACGCTACATCGATCGCAACAAGGAAAAACTCATTAACGATGTGATCCATATCACGACCGAGAAACAGGGTACGCCCGTCGAAGTCGCCATGACTTACAATACCTCTTATAATGAGAGCGTTTTCTCGTATGTCAATGACATTAATACCATCGAGGGCGGCACGCATTTGGCCGGTTTCAGGCGTGGTCTTACGCGCACATTGAAGAAATATGCTGAAGATTCAAAACTGCTTGAAAAAGCCAAGGTTGAGATTCAGGGCGACGACTTCCGCGAAGGCTTGACGGCGGTGATATCAATCAAAGTGGCCGAACCTCAGTTTGAAGGGCAGACAAAAACCAAACTCGGCAACAACGAAGTAATGGGTTCGGTGGATATGGCTGTCGGCGAGGCGCTCGGATATTATCTCGAAGAGCATCCTAAAGAAGCTAAAACCATTGTAGATAAGGTTATTCTGGCTGCTACGGCGCGTCAGGCGGCACGCAAAGCACGCGAGATGGTTCAGCGCAAATCTCCCCTCTCGGGCGGCGGTCTGCCGGGCAAACTTGCCGATTGTTCGTCGAAAATTGCAGAAGACTGCGAACTGTTCCTTGTCGAGGGCGACTCGGCAGGCGGAACGGCTAAGCAGGGACGCGACCGTAATTTCCAGGCTATCTTGCCTTTACGCGGTAAGATACTTAATGTCGAAAAGGCAATGGAGCACAAAGTGTTTGACAGTGAGGAAATTCAGAATATCTATCGCGCTATGGGTGTAACAATCGGTACGGAGGATGATCCTAAAGAGCTTAATCTCAGCAAGTTGCGTTATCACAAGGTTATTATCATGACCGATGCCGACGTTGACGGCAGCCATATCGCGACGCTGATCCTGACGTTCTTCTTCCGCCGTATGCGGGGACTGATTGAAAAGGGCTATGTCTATCTGGCGACGCCGCCGCTCTATCTCTGCAAAAAAGGCAAGGTTGAAGAATATTGCTGGACAGATCAGCAACGCCAGCGTTTTATAGATATACATGCCGGAGGTAATGAAAATCAGGTACATACGCAACGATACAAAGGTCTTGGGGAGATGAACGACCACCAATTGTGGGACACGACGATGAATCCCGAAAACCGCACCCTGAAACAAATAACGATTGACAACGCCGTCGAAGCCGACTCGACTTTTGCCATGCTAATGGGGGAAGATGTCGCTCCACGCCGCGAATTTATCGAAGAAAACGCCACTTATGCGAATATAGATGCGTGATGGCGCTTTGTTTTTGACAGGAGTTGCGCGAACCGGAAAAAAATATGTCAAAAGCAATTGATAATTTGAACAAAAGGGTTGACACATTTGCGGCGGATGTTGCAAATGAGCGTCCGCTTATCGGCATTTCGGCAAACAGGAAAGATGGAATGTCGTGTATCAACGAGCCTTATTTCCGGTCTGTGCTGTTGGCCGGAGGCGCACCCGTTCTTATTTCGGTATTTACTGATATAGAGGCGCTTACGGCGGTCGTAGAAACACTCGATGGGCTTATTTTTTCGGGTGGCGGCGATATAGATGCGTCATACCTCGATGAGGATCCGTTACCGGAACTTGATTGCGTTGATCCGTTACGCGACGAATACGACCTGACTCTGCTGCGCTTGGCTTTCAACCGCAGGATACCGATTCTTGGTGTCTGTCGAGGGCACCAGCTTATAAATGTTGCTTTCGGAGGCTCTCTGTATCAGGATATTAAGACGCAGTATGGCGCAGTCCTCAATCACAGTCAGGATGAGCCGCGCGAATGTCCGACACATACTGTCGAAATCACTATGCCCGATTCACGTTTAAGTAAGATTTTTGCGGGCATTAAACATCTTAATGTCAACTCATTGCATCATCAGGCAGTACATTCGGTTGCGCCTGGGTTTATAGAAACGGCAGTGGCTTCGGATGGCATAAATGAGGCAATAGAACATCCTGAATATCAGATTATTTCCATCCAGTGGCATCCCGAACAGATGGCTGACAAAGGCGGAGATGAAGCGCAACTGAAGTTGTTTCGTTATCTCGTTGGCGAGGCTGCAACGTTCAAAAGAATAAAAGCCATTCACAGTCGCATCATATCGCTTGATTCTCACGTGGATACGCCGCTTTTTTTCTCATCCGGCTACGATTTGGGGAAACGTAATGTTCTGAATGTTGAGCCTGCCGTGGTGGGGCAAAAAGGCGCCGAAAAGATTGATTATGCCGTCAAAGTTGATGTCCCTAAAATGCGCGAAGGGCTGTGTGACGCCATTTGCATGGTCGCGTATCGGCCGCAAGGCGAGCTGACGGACGAAGCATCTCAAAAGGCGGTCAATGAGGCTATTGAGATTGTAAAATCCATCAAACTTCAAATAAAGAGAAACGAAGCGGTTGCAGCACAGGCTGTTACTGCGGAAGATGTGCGTCGCAACAAAGCAGACGGCAAAAAATCGGTGTTGATAGGTATAGAGAACGGCTATGCTATTGGCAAAGATATCAATAATTTAGCGCTTTTCGAACGTATGGGCGTGGTGTATATCACGCTCTCTCACAACGGCGATAATGACATCTGCGACGCTGCAGTACAAAGCAACTGTACACATAACGGTCTTAGCGCCTTCGGACGCGAGATTGTCCTTGAAATGAACCGTCTCGGAATCATGATCGACCTCTCGCATACATCCGAAAAAACATCGTTCGATGTGCTGGAAATCAGCGCAAAACCTGTCATTGCATCTCATTCGTCGTGCAAAGCGCTTTGCGACCATCCGCGTAATATCAGCGACCATCTGATGAAAGCCATTGCAGCAAAAGGTGGAGTGATACAGGTATGTCTCTATGACAGATTTTTGCGTCCGGAAGGCAGGGCTACCGTGCAAGACCTTGTTGACCACATTGATTATGTCGTTAATACTGTGGGGATTGACTATGTAGGTATCGGTTCCGATTTCGACGGATGCGACGATTCGGCCGGCCTGCGCGGCATCAACGAATTTCCCTGCATCACTGCGGAGTTACTACGGCGCGGCTATTCGGAACCCGCCATCGCCAAAATCTGGGGCGGCAACTTCCTGAGAGTCATGGAACATAACACGCCCCTCGCCATCAAAAATCCAAGCCATTATAATCCCGAAAAATAATTTCTGTTTTTTCGCAAATTCGGATAATAATTGTTATCTTTGTCGCTTCAATCACTAATAAAATGTAAGCAGATGAAACGATTATTTATCTTTGTATGTTGTGCGTTAAGCATTGCAGCGGCACAGGCGCGTGAATACAGCGCT
>JAISUH010000088.1 GCA_031272205.1 Dysgonamonadaceae bacterium
ATCGGGAACGGACCGGCTATTTGCTTTCCGTATTCCAAAAGATAAATTCCGGACTCTTTTATCTCCGAAAAGTTGAATTTCAGGTAATTATAACGCAAATACTGCCCCCAAAGTTCGGGTTTACCGGCAAGCGCTTTTTGACGGCTACCATCAGCGTTAACTTTCCATAAAACGATGTTAGACAATGGATTATCGTTTTTATCAAGTTCAATGACGGCGATTTTTTGCTGTGCCGGATGATAGCCCACTTGCGAATAAGCGACAACCGGCTCGCGTTTCCAGCCCGACAACGATTCGCCGGTGATGAACCATTCGGCAATTTTTCCGCTTTTACCCGCCGGAAGCAGGGTGCGAAGAGTAAAAGTGCCGTTTTGCTGCTTGCTGCGCCCGTCGTATAAAGAAAGTTCGCTATCATCGGTAACGCTGACAGTCAGATGTTTTGCCGGCACGTCGGGCGCTATGTCAATCTTTTTCCCCGAAACCACCGGCAGCGGCTCGTTCTGTCCGTTTATAGTGGTAATATCGGCAGACGGAACGGTGGGGAAAAGCCCTGTCTTTCCGTCAATTATATACGAAGCGCCCCAGAAAACCGGCGGAAAGAGTTCGATATTCAGACCGGCAATGCCGTTCAGTTCGTCGGGTATCGGCGTCTCCGTGTTCACGCTCATCAGCACGCCGTCGCCGCTTGCCTCAACAGCAAGCGTGTATCTGAAATTATATGCCGGATAGTTGAGCGTTACTTCGATGCGCCCGTTCTCGGCGTCAACCTTACGTTCAACGAATTTCGGAATCGGGTCCCATTGTCCCGGACTTGGATTGAGCCTCACATCGCCGTTTGTGGCGGTACGAATGCCATGATGAATAATTTCTACTGCGCTCACTTTGGAGTCGTCGAAGAGATTGTCGTACATATTATTGAAAACCAGCACATTAAAACCGGTTTTCTCGAAATACAGCGAATCGTTTAACCGGATATTTGCGGCGGAAGAATCGGTAGGACTTCCGCCGCAATTAGCCATTAATAAAGCGATTGCAAACAGGCAAAGAATGTTTCTCATCTTTATATAATGTTTAAAGTGAGTTTTTTCAGGTCTTTATCATCGGAACTGCTTCCATAAAGGATTTCGTAGTTGCCTGCAGTAACTTTGACGGTATTTGAATCGTTGTCGAAAAACTCAAAGGCGTCGGGTGTCAAATCTATTGTAACGCTCTGTTTTTCGCCCGTTTTAAGGTTTACACGCCTGTAGGCTTTCAACGATTTCAAGGGCGCGTCCTTATCGCCCGTCTTACGGATATAAACCTGCACAACTTCAGCGCCGGAGCGTTTGCCGGTATTGCCGACCGGTATTGTGAGGCTAACCGGTTCGTTGGCTTTGATAGACGTTTTGCTCAAAGAAGCATTTCCGATAGAAAATGTAGTATAACTAAGTCCGAATCCGAATGGGAAAAGCGGGGTAGTTTCGAGGTAGCGATATGTGCGTCCTTTCATCGTATAATCCTCGAAATCGCGCATCCCTACGGTGTCTTTGTAGAACGTGAGCGGCAGTTTGCCGGCAGGGTTGTAATCACCGAACAGCACAGCGGCGACGGCATTCCCGCCCTGTTCTCCGGGATACCATGCCTGCAGGATGGCGTCGCAACTTGTTGTTTCGGGCACAAGTCCCATAGCAGAGCCGGAGAAATTAACAAAAACAACCTTTTTACCGGCATCTTTGAGGGCTTTCAAGCATTTACGCTGAACAGCCGGCAGTTGAATATCGGTGCGGTCGCCCCCCTTGAATCCGGGAATCTCTACCGGCATCTCTTCGCCTTCCAAACGCGAGGAAATACCGCCTGCAAATATCACAACATCAATACCCTTCAGTTTTTGAATCAAAGAGGTGAAATCCATCGGCACTTCCTTGCCGAAAGTGAACGACAGACTTGCATCGCCCCTCGTCGGCGATACATATTGCAGTTCGATAGCATAGTCCTTGCCTTTTTCAACCTTCAGCGGGACGCGAGTGGCGCGGGTGCGAAAACCGGAAGTGAAGACCTGCTCGCCATTGACCGTTATTGTTGCCCTGCCGAAAGTCTCGATACGGAAAACTATTTCGCCCGATTCATCTGCCTTATAGACAGTATTATATTTAGCCGAGAAATTGCGCATCGAAACGCCGTCGGCAAAGGTGTATTGCCCCATTGTGGTCTTTTGGAAAGCGTTGTCGTAATATTCGGTCTTTGCCGGAGAGCCTTCCATATTAACATTGTTCCAAAACGTGCCTTTCAGTCCGCTTTTGCCGTCAACCGACGATTTGGCGAAATAATTGATGGTTATATTTTCTTCGGTGAAATCGCACGCCTTGTCGTACAGCACATTTTTTGCGCCGATTTTAGCGGAAATACCTTCGAGCAGGGTTGAGGTTTGGGGCGGGGTGCCGTTGTAGTTGCCCCACATCATTCGCTCATCATCGGCATTCGGACCTAAAACTGCAACTTTTTTGCCTTTGGAGAGAGGCAGAATATTTTTCCCGTTTTGAAGCAATGTCATTGTTTCGAGCGCCATTGCGAGCGAAAGGTCTTGATGCTCTTTGCTGTTCAGCACCGAAGCGGGAATTTGTGTCCAAGGCACAAGCGCGTCGTCGTCGAAATCGCCAAGTTCGAAACGTTCAATAAGCAAACGCAATACGCTTTTATCAACGTCGGACTGCTCTAATAATCCGCGTTTCACGGCTTCGGGAACTTGCATATAAGCATACCCGAAACCACACTCCACATCAGTTCCGGCAAGCACGCCTTCGGCGGTAGCATGAACTGCGTCCGAAGACGTCTTGTGATTATTGAAAAAGTCGGCAATAGCGCCACAATCAGACACTACAACGTGCGAAAAGCCCCATTCGTCGCGCAAAATCCTCTGCATAAGGCGGGTATTTCCGCAACAGGGCTCGTCGTCGAGCCGTTGATAGGCACACATCACCTGCCGCACATCGGCGTCCTGCACCAAAGCTTTGAAAGCCGGCAAATACGTTTCGTACAAATCGCGCTTGCTGACATCATTCAGGTTGAGCGTATGCCGACTCCATTCCGGACCTGAATGAACGGCATAATGCTTTGCACAAGCGAGAAGTTTGCGGTATTTCGCATCGCGTGGGCCTTGCAAGCCATTTACAACTGCAACGCCCATTTTTGTCATCAGGTAAGGATCTTCGCCATAAGTTTCCTGCCCTCTGCCCCAGCGCGGATCGCGGAAAATGTTGATATTCGGCGTCCAAACCGAGAGTCCGTGAAAGCGTTCGCTCTGTTTACCGTCCTTTCTCTCCTGGTTGACTTTGGCGCGCGCCTCGTCGGAAACAGCGTCAAAGACCTTCAAAACCAAGTCTTCATCAAATGAAGCCGCCATTCCTATGGGTTGCGGAAAAACCGTAACACCGCCCTGATTGGCATAGCCGTGAAGCGCTTCGCTCCACCAGTCGAATTTTTTTATTCCCAAACGGGGAATTTCTTGCGAGATATCGCACATGAGAATTGCCTTTTCTTCCAAAGTAAGCCGCGAAAGCAGGTCTTTTGCCCGTTCTTCGGAACTCAAAGCAGGATTTTTGTAGGGTGCCAACTGCCCCGAAACAAGTATCGGGAAAAGCACAAAAAGAGTTAATATACGCAATGTTTTCATGATTTATTTAAAATAAAATTTTTCAAAATTATACAAAATCTTCGAAATTACAAATAGAAAAAATTTAAATGTTACACAGGGAAAAACACTTGTTACAGATGGATAATTACTGCCAAAAAAAATAAGTGTACAAATATACACTTATTCTTTTCTTAATGTTTGACCTTTTGCATCAGTTTTTCAAAATCACCCCCCCATTCGGTTGAATTATTATTTCTGCTTCGCCTTTGGCATTAATTTTCATCTGCCTCACTGAAGAAACAAGGGTTTTGTCGTCGCTGTAATAATCGACTGTTTTCCCGGCAAAGAAGGGCAGGTTGAGTTTCAGCTTCATAGCTTGCGACTCGGCATTCACTGCTGCAAGATACCATTGCGAGCCGTTGCGCCGCGCCAAGACAACATATTTACCCGGATAGCCGTCGATAAAACATATTTCATCCCACACTGTCGGCACTTTTTTCATAAACTCAATGGCGAACGCGGGCGAGCCGGTCAGATTGTCAGGCGTCAGCGCAAAGTTCTGTATCGGGTTCTGAAACAGCACCGCTGTAGCAAGTTGAAAAACATCGGACGTAAGACGGAGATTTCTACCGCTGTTGCTGCGGTTCAGATATTTGTTGAGGAAAGTGCCGCCAAACTCCATGCAGGCGACCGCGTTGCGGATAAAGGGATGCAGACAGGCATTAAAAGCCTCCTGTTCCCTCACCTGCTGCGAAAAAACAAGATTTTCGGACGCAACGACCGCCTCGGCGCCAACAAAGTTGGGATACATCCTCTCCCATCCTCGCGGCAGCGTGCAGCCGTGGAAAATTATCATCAACCCGAAGTCGTTGGCGTCGGAAAGAATGTCTTCGTAAAGCCGCATCGTTTCCTGCTTGTCGCCGCCAAAGAAATCAATTTTCAGACCTTTTATGCCAATTTCCTTGAGCCATTTCATCTCCTTTTTACGGGCAACGGAAGTATTCATCACGTCGCGCGGACCTTGCGGAGCATCGTTCGCCCCGCCATTGGAATTGTACCATAAAAAGACGTCAACGTTCTTTGAATGGGCGTAATTAACAAGTTCTTCGAGTTTCGTCTTGCCGAGATTGACGTCCCAAAGCGCGTCGATAAGGATATATTCATAACCCATAGCATTGGCAAGATCGATAAACTTTACCTGATCGTCGTAGTTCATACTTGCGTCTTGCCAAACTATCCAACTCCAAGTGGAACGCCCGTAACGATACTCCTGCGATGGCTCGTAAAGCGGCTCTACAAGGTCGTATGCAATCGTTGTTTCCACTATCGGCTTCAGATTGTCGCCCACAGTAATGGTGCGCCACGGACTTGTTCCGGGTAAACCGAAAGAGGCGCCGGAACTGCCGAAGCCATTGTTTTGCAGCATATTAGGGAAGCCTACGGTATATAAACCCTCTTTCCCCTCTTTCAGGTGCGAGGCGCAGTACAAACTCGACACTCCTGTCTCCGAAACTAATGCCCAGCCGTTGTCGCCAACGTGAAACAAGCCGGGAAAAACGTAGCCCTCATTGTTGCGGGTCGGTTTGCATAGTGCGCCATCTGCTTCGTAGCCATTCTCGTAACTCGGCGTAGAACGCCCCCAACCGCCCATCGGAGCCATCATCGTGGACAGAAACGTAGTTGTAAAAGACGGAAATCTGAAACCGGTTGTTTCCTTTTCAATAACGCAGCTCATCGTTCCCCCAAACCTCGGTATCTGATAACGGAAGGCTATATCGTTGGCGCTAACGCGGAAAACTACTTCAATCTCTTTGTTTTCCGCGTTTTTGAGCCTTATAGTCAATTCGTTAGCGACATAATGAACATTCTTAGTCTTTATCTTGTCCTGAATGTAACTTTTGTCGATTTTGCCCTCGTTTTTCCCCTCAAAAGTCATATTTTTGGAGAAATCGCCGATATTGGAAATAAATCCAAGCGGCGAATCCTCCAAAATCGTCTTGCCGTTGTATTTGACGGAATAAAACGGAACACCGGTCTTTACCGCGATCGACAGTCCCAACTTCCCGTCGGGACTGCTCACAGTCGCATCTTGCGGATAAATCCACAGAGGACAAAATAACAAGCTGATAATTAATATTTTTTTCATTTACCAAAAATAAATATAAAATGCTACAGTAATGGCGATTATGATACAGGTATGGATAACGTCCCACGCTCCCCAACTTGCTCGTGTAGCGGCTTTTTGCTCCGGCGTCGCCGTTCCGAATACCAAGCCGCGGATTTTTTCTTCTGAAGGCTTTTCGGTAAACATACTGACAACTATAATTACAATTATGCAGACAAGAAGCATCCAACCGCAGAAGAACAGCCAGTTGTAGTCGTAAAACAGGTATTTGAACAATCCGCCGCTCTCAGAGCCGGTTACGCTGTAAAATACTTTTGCGCCGAGACGGGTAAGTCCGA
>JAISUH010000026.1 GCA_031272205.1 Dysgonamonadaceae bacterium
TTTAAAGCAAAAGCTTTTTGAAGTCAAGTCAGGATTTGCCGGCCCGTTGTTGTTGTATTTATTTGTTCTGTAAATGATGCCCGGGGCAAAGAAGTCGTGCTTGTCGAGACTGGCGTAGCAGAAGTGATGAAGAATGTTATTTGCGAGGAGAATCCCTCGTCATTATTGCCAACATCCACAACTGTAACCTTTCTTTTAATGCTGAATATCCCATTGTCATGGGTTACTATTTCATCTTGAAATTCAAAACGGCTACCGTTGTCGGTATCAACAAAAGCCCGACAGAGAAAACCGTTATCGGTCTTGTCAAAAATGTTGTAACCTGTCTGTGTTACCGTTTCTCCGGTTTGGTCGGAGATATTCTTCGATTTGACTTGACAGCCAGCATAACGGGAAAAGGCTGGCAAGCTACAAGATCATTTTCTTCTGACCGTATCTCAATACCGTATTTCCCGTTATTGTTTTTTGTCATTTTTAGATTGGTATTGCCCATACGTATTGAGTATTGGTCAAGAGGTTGATTACTGTTCACGCATACCTTTGCGCTTATATTTATAGTTACTGAAAACAGACAAAGAAAAGTTATAATTCTCATTAAATTCATAAATGTTTTCATGTGATTAACCTTATTGATAAAATCAAGAAGGAAGAAAATGACTCCGTTTTCCTCCTTCTTGATTGATAATAGTAAATAACGAAAAAAAAATCAATACGTCATTTTTGGAGGCAGTTTTTTTGCCTGTTCAATCATGTCGGCAATTTGGCTTTCGGAAGGAAGGCGGCGGGTCAGCTTTTTTTTCGCGTTCACTTCGACTAACTTCGCGTACAGATTGGCTGCCACACGGTTGCGCAGTTCTTTTACCGTATCCACGCCGGATGCTTCGAGCAATTCCGAAAATTCCGGCCCTATGCCATTGATGCGGAACAGGTCGGCATGGTTTGTCCATTTTAAAATGAGTTTTTCACTGATTCCGGTTGCTTTGGCCAACGCATCGCGACCTTTGGGGGCGGCTCCTTTTTCCAATAAGGCTTCCACGCTTGTTATTCCCTGTTCTCTCAATTTTGCGCCATAAATTGCACTGATGCCTTCAATGTCTTCGATTTTGTAATCCATAATTAATAGGTTTTTAAAAGATGATTAAAAAAATTGTGCACTCAAAAATAATCAATTTTGTTGAATTTAAAATATTTATCCCTCAAAAAATGACGTAAAACGAAAAAAAATCACTTATCGGGGGTCTCTTTGGCGAAATCGGAAGGGAATGATGTCTTGTCTTTTACTCTTCCGTCTAACAGGCGTATCCAAGTGTCGAACACGCGCTCGTTTTCTTTCAACACGATTACACGGGCGCCGTTAATTTCGGGGGTGTAGGTCGTTTTCCAACCGCTGAAACGGCCGTAAGCAAGAGCGATGCCGTAATAGTCCACGATGTAATCGTTTTTGTGATCGTGTCCCACAAACGTACCCATCACATCGCGCATTTCCCGCATAGATAGAAACATCCCCGAATTGAGGTCAGGCGGACATTCGTCTTCGAAACGCCCGCCAAAACGTTTGTTCTTGCCATCGTTAAAAGCTGTTTGGTATTCGGGTAACGGAATATGAAAAAAAGCGACCGCGGGCAACGGGTGCATATTGTTGTTTACGGTGTAATTCAAACTCTGTTTTTTGTACCATTCGATCTGGCTGTCGGTTATCCAGCCGTAACCGTCCACACCCTCGATGGTGGAGTAGGAGCCGGAATCAAAGCAATAAATCAAGGCTTCTACGGCCAACTTATTTTTGCTGCCGTATATGGGGATGACGTCGTTCATCACGCCGCTCACGCCTTGCACTTGCGGGGTGTTTAAATTGTAGGGATAAGCGGTTACGAATAGGGATATTTCCTCACGAGTTACACCCCCTTCGTGATCGTGATTTCCCAAGGTAACGGCAAAAGGTATCTTGCGATCGATAACGACATTCGTAATGGTATCCCAGCCCTCGCGAACCGATGTTCCGGTTACTACGTCGCCTGTAAAAACGACCATATCGGGTTTTTCGGCGTCCAATATACGGTTGATGTTGAGTATCGTCGTGTCTGATTTTGGATTTCCATAAACGTAATGTGTATCGGTAAACTGCACGATTTTGAAGATTCCGTTTTCTCCGAAAGCTAATTTTTGGGCTTTCGCCACGGATGCGGCAAACAATAAAATGATGGATATGATAAAAAAATTTTTCATGTATGTAATTGTTTTATAATAAGTAATCGTTGTTTTGTAAAGTGTAAGTTTAGAAACGTAATAACGCAATACTCTACAAAGATAAGAAAATAACGCGAGCAAGCAGACATCCTTCTTCGGGAATAATCTTTCACGTTGATGTCCGTGGTCATCAAATATTTCATCGAAAATAGTGCATGAACTCAAAGAAAAATGTAATTTTGTACGAAAATTCAAGTAAAACAGACTTATTGTAATGATAGAAAAGATACAATCGCTCCTTGCCGAAGTGAGCAACTTGACGGCAAAACATCCGGAAGATGCGGAGAATTTGCGCGTTAAATATTTGAGCAAAAAAGGTGTGATTTCGGTGTTGATGGACGATTTCAGGACTGTTCCTGCCGACCGGAAACGTCAGGTCGGTATGATGCTTAATGAACTGAAACAGAAAACTCAGGAAAAGATACAATCGCTGAAAGAGCAGTTTGAAAACGCCGATTCGGGCATCTCCGATTTGGATTTGTCGCGCACATCCTATCCCGTTGCTTTGGGGACGCGGCATCCGCTCTCGATCGTGAAAGAAGAAATTTGCGATATCTTTAAACGGCTTGGCTTTTCCATTGCCGAAGGTCCCGAAGTGGAAGATGACTGGCACGTGTTTTCGTCGCTCAACTTCGCCGAAGACCATCCGGCCCGCGATATGCAGGATACGTTTTTTGTTCGGAACGAATCTCAAATTGTGTTGCGTACGCACACTTCGTCGGTGCAAACGCGCGTGATGGAAAAAACGCAGCCTCCCGTCCGCATCATTTGTCCGGGGCGCGTTTATCGGAACGAAGCTATTTCTTATCGTGCACATTGCTTTTTCCATCAAGTGGAAGCCTTGTACGTCGATAAAAATGTTTCGTTTGCTGATTTGAAACAGGCCTTGCTGTTTTTCGCCAAGGAAATGTTCGGCGCAGACACAAAAATCCGCCTGCGTCCTTCTTATTTTCCCTTTACCGAGCCGAGCGCCGAGATGGATATTTCGTGCAATATTTGCGGCGGGAAAGGTTGTCCGTTCTGCAAACATACCGGATGGGTGGAAATCCTCGGTTGCGGTATGGTGGATCCCAATGTACTGGACAACTGCGGAATCGACAGTAAGGTTTATTCGGGTTACGCGCTTGGAATGGGTATCGAGCGTATTACTAACCTGAAATACAGAGTGAAAGATTTGCGTTTGTTCTCCGAAAACGACCTGCGTTTCTTAAAGCAGTTCGAAAGTGCGCATTGATGAATGATTGCCTTTACAGCTTTATAAAATAATGAGTATGAATAAGTTGATCAGGATATGTATGGGTTTCCTGTTGTTGGTACAAATGGACGGGATGGCACAGACTCAGCGCATGAATGCTGTGGATGCCAATAATTACGGGGTGGCCTATTCCTTACCGAAGACTTCGTTTGTCGTTTCGTTCGACATCCGGAAAACGGTTTACAAACGGGGTGACTTTTATCTGTATGCGCAGCGCTATTTGGGCGTCGAGAATCCCGTTACCGAAAATCACGAGGTTTACACGCTCGAAAATGTAAGGATTGTCAATAAAGGCATTCCCGACAAAGAAAAATCATTTTTAGTATCTTTTCGCCCCAATACGTTTTCGCCTTACGTTTATTTGACGGAAGACGGGTTGATTTGTTCCATAAATGCCGAACCGGAACTCACGGCGAAAGAAAGCTTCAGTTTTCCCGAAACAAAAGAAAACAAAATAAATGCCCGTCAATTCTTCTCGCAGGAGACCTTGATGGCAGGGTCGGCGGCGAAGCAAGCCGAATTGGTGTCGAAGCAGATTTTTGATTTGCGTCGCAGTCGGAACGATATCCTTACGGGCGAAGCCGAAAATATGCCCCCCGACGGTGCGGCCTACAAATTGGTGATGGAGCAGATCAACGAGCAGGAAAAAGCCCTGACCGAGATGTTTTCGGGCAGTGAATCCACGGAGTATTTAACGAAAGAAATCACTGTTGTTCCTGATGGAAGTGATATCGATAACCGCGTTGTTGCCCGCTTTTCCGGAAAACTCGGATTGGTGGATGCCGACAATTTGGCGGGTGAGCCGATTTATTTTTCGTTGATCGGCAAAACGCCGAAAGCCGAATCGGCGCCGTTGTCGGATAAGGAACGCGAGCGACTCGAAAAGAAGTTTTCGGAAGGAATTGTTTACAATATCCCTGTAAAAGCCTTGTTATCAATAAAATTAAATAATAAAATATTGAAAAGTGTTGAAACCGACGTTGTGCAGTATGGCGTGCAGGATGTGTTGGTAAAGAAGATGTTCGATAACATGAAACAGCCGATAAAAGTGCTTTTCTATCCCGAATTGGGAGCCATAAAACAGATTATTCAATAATTTTTTACTATATCCGCTATGAAAACAAAAAATGACCTAATCCTTCTTTTTGCCGCCTTAATGGCTGCGCCCCTGTTTTTTTCTTGCAAAAATCAACAGCAGAAAAATGGAATTGCGTACGATAGTACGATTGTAGTTAAGCATGTTCCTGCGATAGAGTCGAGCGATACGATCTTTCCGTATAGCGATGTGAACATCCGGTTTACATATCCCGTAAAATTCCGCAACGACGAAGATTTGACTCGCTTGCAGCAACTTTTCACGGAGACTTTTTTCAGCGATTCACTGTACACCGCTTATCGGCCGAAAGAGGCTTTGGATAAGTTTATCGAGAACTATACGGATGAATATAGAACGGTGGTAACAGGGGATGACGGTTACGCTATCAAAGAAGATACTCCCGAAGACGAAATATCCGCAACAGCGTGGTTTTGGATGAATTGTTCCAATGAAATATTGTTCCAAAACGATTCGCTGTTGAGCTATGCCGTGCGGTTCAACGAATACACGGGAGGAGCGCACGGTATTAATGGGACAAATTGTTATTGTGTGAATTTGAGCAACCTGACGCTGTTGACGGAAGAAGATATTTTCAAACCCGATTACAGAAAAGAATTGCCCTATATTTTACTTCGGCGGGTGATGGCCGCCTACCGTGTTTCTGAACCCGATGGACTTACCGAAGAAGGGTTTTACGGTAACGATATAGCGCCCAACGGTAATTTCTGGTTAGATGATAAAGGGGTGCACTATGCTTTCAACCCTTACGAAATTGCCTCTCCCCCGTTGGGAGTTATCACTGTTGATGTTCCATACAGTGAATTGACCTCCATTTTGAAACCCGAAAGCGTTGTTTCAGTCTTTTTGAAAAAATAACAATCCGCAGATAATTTGATTTTTAGCGAATAGAGAACGATTATATTAAAAAAATGACAGATTTACCATTCGATTTGACTTATAAAGTGGCGGATATCGCCCTTGCCGATTTTGGGCGAAAAGAAATAGAAATAGCCGAAAAAGAGATGCCCGGTTTGATGTCCCTCCGCAAAAAATACGCATCAGAAAAACCTTTGAAGGGAGCGCGTGTTACGGGTTCGCTTCACATGACCATTCAAACGGCGGTGCTCATCGAAACGCTCGTAGAGCTTGGCGCCGACGTTCGCTGGGCAAGTTGCAATATTTTTTCAACGCAAGACCATGCTGCGGCTGCAATCGCCGCTGCAGGCATTCCCGTTTTTGCATGGAAAGGCGAATCGCTCGAAGAATATTGGTGGTGCACCGAGATGGCGCTTCGTTTTCCCGGCGGCAAAGGCCCCAATCTGATTGTGGACGACGGCGGGGATGCGTCGTTGCTCATCCATTGGGGCTATAAGGCTGAAAACGATGCGGAAACCATTGCACGGCAAGGGGACAATCGCGAAGAACAGGCCATCCTCGACACGTTGAACCGCATCCTGAAAGAGGATAACAAGCGTTGGCACCGCACCGTCGCCGATCTGAAAGGTATTTCGGAAGAGACGACTACGGGTGTGCATCGCCTGTATCAGATGATGGAACGCGGCGAGTTGTTAGTTCCGGCCATTAATGTGAACGATTCGGTTACGAAATCGAAATTCGACAACCTGTACGGTTGCCGCGAATCGCTTGCCGACGGTATCAAACGAGCCACAGACGTGATGATTGCGGGAAAAGTGGTCGTGGTGCTTGGCTATGGCGATGTAGGCAAAGGCTGCGCCAAATCGATGCGCTCTTACGGCGCTCGTGTCATCGTTACCGAAATCGATCCCATTTGCGCCTTACAGGCGGCGATGGAAGGCTTCGAGGTAACGACGATGGAAGAAGCCGTGAAAGAAGGACAAATTTTTGTAACTACCACGGGAAATTGCGACGTGATTACTATTGACCACATTACGCAAATGAAAGACCAAGCCATTGTGTGCAATATCGGTCATTTCGACAACGAAATACAGGTGGACAAATTGCTGAACTACCCCGGCATCCGCCATACCAATATTAAACCGCAGGTCGATAAATACACTTTCCCCAACGGAAAATCCATTTTTCTCCTTGCCGAAGGGCGTTTGGTGAATTTGGGATGCGCTACGGGACATCCGTCGTTTGTGATGAGCAATTCGTTCACCAATCAAGTATTAGCACAGCTTGATTTGTGGAAAAATAGCTATAAGACAGGCGTTTACCGCTTGCCGAAACACCTTGACGAGGAAGTTGCCCGCTTGCATTTGGAACAAATCGGCGTAAAATTGACAAAACTTTCGGAGAAACAGGCCGCATACATCGGCGTTTCGCCCGATGGCCCGTATAAGCCTGAACATTACCGCTATTAGAATTTTTATACGAAAAGAATTTGCAGGGAATACGATTTTCATTAAAAATATGTTTGCATAATTGAAACAAAAGTATTACCTTTGCACTCGCTTTTGAAAGAAAGCATTCAGGCTGATTCGCTAGCTCAGCAGGTAGAGCACATCCCTTTTAAGGATGGGGTCCTGGGTTCGAGCCCCAGGCGGATCACGACAAGAGGACTTTGAGAGAAGTCCTTTTTTTTTGGGGGTATCCTGTTTTCTGCATCAAAAACAAATTTTTTGCATTTTAATTGGGATACTGTTCGAATATTCCAACTATTTTTTATAATTTTGCCCCCCGAAACGAAACGCCACAATAGCTCAGTTGGTAGAGTAACGCATTCGTAACGCGTCGGTCGCGAGTTCAAGTCTCGCTTGTGGCTCTCAAAAAAGCCGTATAAAGAAATTTGTACGGCTTTTTTGCTATTTGCTGGTGAGCCCGTGAGAGGGGTTGAAAAAAAAATTCAAACGCAGTGCACAAAAAAAAGAACCGCCTTTCGACGATTCTTCTCATTTAGTTGCGGAGGCAAGACTCGAACTTACGACCTTTGGGTTATGAGCCCAACGAGCTACCAACTGCTCCACTCCGCGATCTGTTTTCCCTAATGGGATTGCAAAGGTAATACTTTTTTTTTACATTCCAAAAAAAATGCCGTATTTCTTTTTTTTCTCTCGTTGAAATATTACTTTTGACAAAAAATAGACGACAATGTCCGACTGTATTGTAATTATTCCCACATATAACGAAAAGGAAAATATCGAAAATATTATCCGGGCGGTTCTCGGATTGGATATAGCATTCGATATATTGGTTGTTGATGATGGGTCGCCCGATGGGACGGCATCCATCGTCAGAGCTTTGACGGGGGAATTTCCCGACAGGCTTTTCATTCAGGAGCGGAAGGGGAAACTGGGGCTCGGTACGGCCTATATCCACGGGTTTAAATGGGTCTTGGAACGAAAGTATCAATATGTATTTGAGATGGATGCCGATTTTTCGCACAATCCGAATGATTTGTCCCGCCTTTACGAAACTTGCAAAAAAGAAAATTACGACGTTTCCATCGGCTCGCGCTATTGCGCCGGTGTAAATGTGGTTAATTGGCCGATGGGGCGCGTGTTGATGTCCTATTTTGCATCGATGTACGTGCGCCTGATTACCGGTTTAAACATCAAAGACACGACGGCCGGATTTGTATGTTATAAACGTAAAGTGTTGGAAACGATGGATTTGGACAAGATTCGGTTTAAAGGATACGCTTTCCAGATCGAAATGAAATATACGGCTTACGTCCTTGGTTTCAAGATAAAAGAAGTTTCCGTTGTTTTTGTCAACCGGCAGGAGGGTGTCTCGAAAATGAACACGGGGATTTTTGGGGAGGCTTTCTTCGGCGTGATCAATTTGCGATGGAGGAAGATAAGCGGAAAGATTCATCCGAAACGCTATGCGCTTACATACGAAAAATAAATTTAAAACTCGATATGATACTCATTCATAAGGCGACTATTGTGAACGAAGGGGAAGCCTATACCGGTTCCCTATTGATTGAAGGCGATAAAATCATAAAGATATACCGTTCCGGTGTTCCCGAATACATCTGTAAGCGGAGCAACGTGATGGATGCCTCAGGCTTATATCTTCTTCCCGGCGTTATCGACGATCAGGTTCATTTTCGCGAACCGGGATTGACGCATAAGGGCGATATCGCTTCGGAAAGCAGGGCGGCGGTGGCTGGCGGCGTAACTTCGTTTATGGATATGCCGAATACCAATCCGCAGACCGTAACGATTGATTTGCTGAACGAAAAATTGGAACTTGGTTACGAAAAATCGGCTGCCAATTTTTCTTTTTACCTTGGCGCGACAAACGAAAACATCAGGGAACTGAAGAGAGCCAACCCCAAACGCATTTGTGGCGTGAAAGTTTTTATGGGGGCTTCCACGGGAAACATGCTGGTGGACGACCGCGAAGCCTTGCAACGTATTTTTGCCGAAGTGGATATGCTGATTGCAACCCATTGCGAAAAAGAAGAAATCATACGCCGCAACGAGACGCGATACAAGTCAAAATGGAAGGATGATATCCTCGTGAAATATCATCCGGCCATTCGCAGCGAAGATGCTTGTTACCGGTCTTCGGCTCAGGCTGTGGCGCTTGCCGACAAATACGGTTCGCGGCTTCACGTGCTGCATCTTTCCACTGCGTGCGAAATGAGCCTGTTTAACGATGCTCCGTTGCGCGACAAAAGAATCACGTCGGAGGTCTGTGTGCATCACCTTTGGTTCTCCGATGTCGATTACGAACGTCTGGGAACGCGCATCAAATGGAATCCTGCCATCAAAACCCTTCGCGACCGCGACGAATTGCGTTCCGCGTTGCAATTGGGGAAGATCGATCTTGTGGCAACCGATCACGCGCCGCATCTATTGAGCGAGAAAGAGGGCGGATGTCTGAAAGCAGCTTCCGGAGGGCCATTGGTGCAACATTCGCTGCTGATGATGCTCGAATTGGCCGTGCAGGGCGTTTTTACCCGCGAGTTGGTTGTCGAGAAGATGTGTCATGCGCCGGCCACGCTTTTCCGCGTGAAAAACAGGGGATATATCCGAGAAGGCTATTTTGCCGATTTGGTATTGGTGAATCCTGCAAAACCGCATACCGTTGCGGCTGAAAATTTGTTTTACAAATGCGGGTGGTCGCCTTTGGAAGGATACACCTTCTCACACACGGTCGAAAAAACTTTTGTCAACGGGAAATTGGTTTTTGACCGGGGAAAAATCGACGATTCTGTCCGAGGGACAGCGTTGGAGTTTGACCGCTGAAAAACTACAAAATCGTTTTTATTTCGGACAGGCGCTGCACGGTGAATGTCGGCTCAAAACCTGCCGGTTTGTCCTGTGAGGGGTTGAACCACAATTGTGCGATGCGGCTGTCGTGTGCGCCCACGATGTCGGCATCCCAACTGTCTCCAATCATGAGCGTTTGGTTGCGGCGGGAATTGGTGGTTTTTAGCGCGTAGGTGAAAATGCCGGGGTGCGGTTTGTTGATTCCTGCGTCTTCCGAAAGGATGATTTTATCGAAATAGGGCAAGAGCCCCGAATTTTCAATCTTTTTGTATTGCACTTCCCTGAAACCGTTTGACAGTATGTGCATCCGGTATCGAGGTTTCAGGTATTCCAACAAATCCATTGTTCCGTCAATCAGTTTGGTTTTGAGAGTGGTTCGTTCCAAGAAATCGGCACTCAAATTTTTGGCATATACCGGATCGTCGAGGCCAAATTTGCGTACCGGAACGAGGAACCGCTCTACGATGAGATCTTCTTTCTTTATTTCACCTTGCCGGTATAAGGCCCACAAGCGCATGTTGGAGGGCATATATACGTTGTAGTAATCGTCGAAAGTGGGGTAGAAACGGTTGTATTCGTAATCGTTGTAAATGCCAAAGAGACATTCTTTTCCGTTTTGATGGATGTCCCAAAGCGTATCGTCGAGATCGATGAAGAGATTTTTGTACATAACCCAATAATTATGGAAAGACAAAAATACAAAAAAAGCGGCGGATGAAAAATTTCACTTGCCGCCGCCAGGGCAAACGCATTTAAATTTTGAGTAGATTTAAATGCGTTTGCCCTATTGCCGCCGCTTTATCTTTTTGAAGGGACAGAATCAGCTTACCTCAATGATCAAGTATTTACTCAGGCTCCAAAAACGTTGCGTATCGGTAATGTGGAATGTAAGGTTGTTATCGTCGCCTTTGACAAATTCATAAGTTCCATCGGGGTGATTGGACCATACTTTGGCTTTTTTCGCATAAAGCGGAATTTCGGTTACTTCGCGGATGTCGATTTTCAAGAAATAATCTTTGTTGAAGGTATCGTCCAATACTTTTGTCGATTTGAGGAATCCTCCCGAAAGAATTTTCTGATCTTTTAACTCTTTTGATGTGCCGAAAACATAGTATGCGGTGTGCAAAGCCTTGTCCTGTTGTTTGATGGTTGCCGACTGTGCTTCCGATTGTTCCGACAACTGGGTCAGGTTGCTTGACAGTTCCGTGATGGTTTCGTCGCGTTTGGCCAGTTCCTCCTGCAATTCGGTCAGGCGGTTGGCTCGTTCCTGCATTTCCTGATTGAGTCTTTCGATGGTGTTTTTCAACGAGGCCACCTGTGCGTTGCTTCCCTTGTATTTCTTGTTCAGTTCGGCAAGCTGCGCTTTGTTTTTCTCAAGGATTTCGGAAATCATCTTAAAATTGTCTTCCACACGGGTTTTGGTGTTTTTGTTCATTTCGCCCGTAGTGGTCGATTCTGTAGAGAGGTATTTTTCGGCCTCGCGTATTTTGTCGAAGTTTGCCTCTACTTCACTGATAACCGCCATCATTTCCGCAAGTTCGGTGTTTGATGACGAAGAAAGAGCCAGCAGCGAATCTCTTTGAGATTCAAGGTCTTTATACTCTTTCGATTCTTTCACATTGGTGCATGAGAATATCAATCCCACGGCTACAAATAAAATTCCAACTTTTTTCATATTTCCAAGTTTTTTAGTGTTTGGCCGGTTTTGGACTCCGTTTGCGTAAAATAATTCGTTCAACGCTATTGATTTGTACGGCAAAATCGGTCTGTTTGTTTTGTTATTAAACGAAATTAGTGATTAAATAGTTTATTCTTCTTGTTTTAATTTTCAGGTAATTGCCGAAAGAATGTTAATTTTCTTTTCCTTTCACGACAATTACAAATTCTCCTTTCGGTTCATTTTTCGTAAAATGAGCCGTCAATTCCGATAAAGTTCCCCGAACCGTTTGCGCGAAAATTTTTGATATTTCGCGCGAGACGGACGCCTCTCTTTCATTTCCCAGATACTCACTTAGTTGCGACAGCGTTTTTACCACGCGGTAAGGAGATTCGTAAAAAACCATCGTCCGGTTTTCTTCGGCCAATTCTTTCAGCCGGGTTTGGCGGCCTTTTTTCTGCGGGAGGAATCCCTCGAAGCAAAAACGGTCGTTGGGCAACCCCGACATGACTAAGGCGGGAACGAAGGCGGTGGCTCCCGGCAGACATTCTACTTCGATACCGGCTTGTACACAGGCGCGAACGACGAAAAATCCGGGGTCGGAGATGGCCGGCGTGCCGGCATCGGAGATCAGAGCAATGTTTTCGCCGCCCTTTAAGCGCGAAACCACCTGTTCGCTGGTTTGGTGTTCGTTGAACTTGTGGTGCGATTGCATGTGCGTCTCAATGCCGAAGTGTTTCAACAGAAAAGCGCTTGTGCGTGTATCTTCTGCAAGAATTAAATCACATTCTTTCAGTACATTAATTGCTCTGAACGTCATGTCTTCCAAATTTCCCACAGGTGTTGGCACCACAAACAATTTTCCCATTTTCTGTCCGGAATAATTTATTCGAATCCTTTTTTCAGCGTTGCAATGAAACTCTTGACCGTTTCGTCCTCGAAATCCCACGAGCTATTGTCCCCGATGTATTTTTCGACTGCGTCAAAATTGTCGAAAGCATTGATTGTCAATATAAAACTGTCCATTTTCTCGCGATCATTCTGAAACAGTTCGCGCTGAAACAGATAACGGTCGTTTAACGAAATAAGTTGTTTGATATCGACGGCGCTTTCGGTTTTTGCCTGTTCGCAATTCCCGTTGGAAGGAGGGTTATCGAATTTCGGCGACGAAACATTGTTGGTCTGAATTTCCTGTATATCAGGTTGTTTTGTTTCCGAATTTACAGGAGTTTCCCTTTTATCCATTGATTCGGACAAGTGAGCGATCAGTTTTTCCATCTCCGATTTCATTTCGTTGATCTGGAGCAGTTCCATTTCGTGTAGCAGGCGCGTGATTTCTTGCGTTGAGCCGAACGAGTCGCGATAGAATGAAAACGGGACGGCGTTCATAGTTTTTAATGTTTGAATCTTGTCGCCCAACGATTTCAGTTTCTCCGAAAGTTGTTCTATATAGGCTTTTTGATAATCCGTCATTTTTTATAAATCAAATTCATCGCGACAAAAATACGAATTATTTGGGATGTGCCATCAATTCGTCGGGCAAATTTACAAGATATAACATTTGGGTACTGCGTGTAATGGACGTGTAAAGCCAGCGGTAGAAATTTTCGCCCATGTACGATTTGTCGATGTAGCCGATGTCAAGAAAAACGTTTTTCCACTCGCCACCCTGTGCTTTGTGGCATGTAACGGCATAGCCGTACTTTACTTGCAGTGCGTTGAAATAGGGATTTTCCTTCATTTTTTGGTATCGTTTGCGCTTTTGCGGGATGTCGGCGTAATCTTCAATTACGGCGGTGAAAAGTTTTTCGTTTTGTTCGGTCGTGAGGCTTGGGACTTCGGAGTGTAAAGCGTCGAGATTGATTTTTGCATCGAACTCCATATTGAAATCGATGTGCAGCAAGCTTACGTTCGCGAAGCGAAAACCGTACATTTCTTCGCAGCCGCGGATGCGTTTTACCTCCACAAATTCGCCGTTGGCAAGGAAATCGATGTGCTCTAAATCGTTTACCCAGAAATAATTATTTTTGGTAATCATCAGTAGATCGCCCGGCGATAGTTCATCTTCCAAGTATAGCACGCGGTTTCGAATCCCGTTGTTGTAAGCGTTCACGCGCTTATTGGAACGGGATATGACAATGGTTTCTTCCATTCCGTCGCGGCGATAAGCGTCCGACAGTTCTTCGATGAGTTCCATTCCCGTGATTCGTTTCAGGTCTTTGTAGCCGTCCAATTTCAATTTAGGATAAACGGATATGTTGTTTAGGCTTAACGCATTTCGCAAGAGAGTGGCATTTTTTAAGATACCCGATTCTTCGGCTTGGCGCACGATTTCGGTAAGCGTGCTTCCTTTCACGACGAGTGAGTAGGAGCGAAGTGTCTCTTTATCGAGGGCGGGGCTGTTGTCTTGTTTTACGGGGGGAAGTTGCGCCGTGTCGCCGAGCAGGAGCATGCGGCAGCCGTCGCCCGAATAGACGTAGTCGATAAGGTCTTCCAAGAGTCGTCCCGATCCGAAAAGCGAAGATTCGCCCGAACCGTTGTTGATCATCGATGCTTCGTCCACGATGAAAAGCGTGTGCTTGTGCAGGTTTTCCGACAAGGAAAATACAGCTTGGTCTTCGGCGAATTTTTTCTGACGGTATATTTTTTTGTGGATGGTGAAGGCTTGTTGTCCGGCGTGTTCGGAGAAAACTTTTGCTGCACGTCCGGTTGGAGCCAAAAGCACGGTTTTCTGTTGGTATTGGCTCATAACTTTCACCAAACTGCCGATGAGCGACGATTTACCGGTCCCGGCATACCCTTTCAGCAGGAAAACCGGTCGAGATTCGGTGGAAAACAAAAAATCGGCGATTTTCTCAATGGCCGAAAACTGGTCATGTGTCAATGGGTATGGGAAGTTTTCTTCGATTTTCTCGACGAAAAAACGATGGATCATTTGCGCTATTTTTGGCGTAAAAATAGTACAATTCTCATTCTTTTTCTAAATTTGTACCCACAAAAATCGAGAAAGGGTTCCGATAAGGGGCTAATTTCGGTTCGATTAAATTAATGGGCGTATGTTTTTACCTGAAAATATTGATCTGGCTTGTTCCGAAAAATACATTTTGTCTATCCGTCTGTTGCCGAACGGATTTTCTTTTTGCATTAGTTCTCCTACCGACCCCGAGGTTTTTTGCTACAAGGAGACGGCGTTTGGCAATCGGCTTTCTTATGCGGAGAACGTGAAGAAAATGGTTTTCGATCTGGGCTTCCTGTCGCAGGTTTTTCTTAAAACCGAAGTCGTTTTGGTTTCCGACAGATTCACGCTGGTTCCCGCCCCGTTTTTCGATGCGAAAAAGGCAAAGACGGTTTTCGATTTTAATCTTCATCCTGAGGAAAATGAGGCTGTGTTGTATAATATACTGAATGATAATGATATGGCTCTGATTTTCGGGATAAACAAAGATATTTACGCATTTTTGCTGCGCAGCTTGTGGAATCCGGTTTTTACACATCATGTATCTCATTTTATACCTGCGTTTTTGTGTTTCGGAGACGAAAAAACAACGAAACGCTGCCACGTCGATTTTCAGGATTCGATGATTACCGTTGTTTGCATGGATGCTCGTAAATTATTGTCGGCTAATGTGTTTGAATATGATGATGCGAGCGATGGACTCTTTTATATTGTCAGCGTGTGGGAAAAGCAGGGTTTAGACCAGATGACCGATTCCCTCTATCTTTCGGGCAAGACGGAGAAGCAAAAATATTCCGTTGAAGTTCTTAAAAAGCTGATAAAAAATGTGCAGGTGATGAATCTTCCGCTTAAAGCGACTATACCTCAAGAAGATGCAGCCTTGGTGCCGACCGATTTAAGGATGGAGTTATGCGGATAATCAGTGGAAAATACAAATCGCGGCGGATTCAGGTTCCCGCCCATTTTAAGGCGCGGCCTACGACCGATTTTGCCAAAGAAAACCTGTTCAACATTCTCAACAACTGCTTGGAATGGGAGGAAACGGCGGCGCTCGATTTGTTCTCCGGAACGGGGAGCATTGCGCTCGAATTGGCATCGCGCGGCTGTCCCCGTGTTGTGGCGGTGGAAGCTGACCCTTTGCATTATCGGTTTATTTGCAAAGCAATAACAACATTAAACGCGCAGGAGCTGTCGGTTTTGAGGGCTGATGTTTTTCGGTTTTTGCCGTCGTGCAGCGAAAAATTCGATTTCATCTTCGCCGATCCGCCCTATAATTTGCCCAACCTGAAAACCGTTCCTGACCTCGTCCTCGAAAAGCAGCTTCTGAAGCCCGATGGTATTTTTGTGATGGAGCATTCGCGCGAATACGACTTTTCTCAACTCCCCCTGTTTGCAGAACTTCGCAAATACGGCAGCGTGCACTTTTCGATTTTTGAGAATCGATAAAATGCAAGGCTAACTGTTTTCCGACCGGCTGCGGCTAATCAACTCCGTCAGAATATCCGACGAAGCGCTGCGTTCGGTAATCGGTACAAATTCCACGTATGCCAGAGTGGGGTCGATATCGTAAATTTGCGTGTCGGAAGTGCTGAACCGCTTTATCAGGTTGTAGCAACTGAATATCAACTGCTGTTTGAACGTCATTTCAACGTTGCGGAATATGCGATCGACCACCATAAATTTATAATCGCCGGAAGTATCTTTCCGGTTCTGCATCGAAGGGTATCGAGACGATAAATCGACCAAGCCCTCTTTTTCCAATTTCAAAGTGATCAGGCGCACATATTGGTCGGTGTGGATATCGACTTTGAAGCCCACGTTCATATCGATGCGGAAAATTTTTCGGGGAACCAGCACTATTTTCGAAAAGCTGAATTCGTAGGGTTGGTCGGTACGTTTTACGCGCACAAACCAATAGGTATCGGCTCTTTTGGGCGTATTTTTAAACAGGGAATAGGTGATTTTGCTTTCCAAAAAATGGGTTTTGTTTGCTTTTACGATATAGATGAGGTTGGTGGCGAATTTAGGGATGCTTTCGTCTTCGCTAATCCGCACAATCTGATTCAGATAGTTGTCGTCTAACTGGTCGTAAACCGTATATTCCCGTTTGATGCGCCTTCCGGTAAACCACGAATACATAACTGTCGCCAAAAATCCGGCGATCGCAATCGGCATATAACCGCCATGGCGAAATTTCAGCATGTTAGCCATGAAGAATGTTATTTCGACAGTTGCAAAAAAGCAGGTTAGGGGAAGGCTGAGAAATTTTGGGACACTGTTTTTCTCGAAATAAAGATAGAGTAAAAATGTGGTCATGAGCATGCTCAATGTGATGGCCAAGCCATAAGCCGCCTCCAATCGCAACGACGATTGAAACATAATGATAATGAGGATGCACAGCGCCATCATAATGTGATTGATGGAGGGGATATACATTTGCCCTTTCGATTTTGCAGGGTATTTAATGATGACATTCGGCCAAAGATTGAGAGAAATGGCCTCGCTTATCACCGTAAACGAACCGCTAATCAACGCTTGACTGGCAATGATGGCTGCAAGTGTAGCTATACCTACTCCGGCTAACCGGAATCCCGAAGGCATCATTTCGAAAAACGGGTTTATTTCGGGACTGACCGATTGAGGGTGCTTCAAAATCCATGCGGCTTGCCCAAGGTAATTGACTATCAGAGCAATCTTGACGAACACCCACGAAACGCGGATGTTTTTTAGTCCGCAATGCCCCAAATCGGAATACAATGCTTCTGCTCCGGTCGTGCAAAGAAAAATAGCGCTCAAAATCATCAGCATCTGGGGCGCTTCGGCGAGAAAACGGATGGCCATCATCGGATTAAAGGCCTGCAAAACGCTTAAATTGTTCGACAGATTAACGCCGCCCACAACGGCCATCATCCCGAACCAGCAGACCATCACAATACCGAAATACCGCCCCAGAGACCCGCTGCCCAAGGGTTGTATCATAAAGAGCAACAAAACAATGACAATGGTCAGGGGGATGACGGGAACAGCTGGAATTGAAGCGTTCAGCCCTTCTATGGCCGATATGACCGTGATGGCCGGCGTTATAACCCCGTCGGCCAACAATGTGGCGGCGCCAAAAATAGCGATGACGAAAGCCCAACCGAATTTTTGCCGGATAAGAGCGTACAAAGCCAAAATACCTCCTTCGCCGTTGTTATCGGCACGCAGGGTGATGACCACGTATTTGAGCGTCGTTTGCAGTGTGAGCGTCCATATTACGCAGGAAACCGCTCCCAAAATGTATTCGGGGCGGGTAAGCTGGCTGTCGGGAAGCGTATTGAGTATCACTCGCATTACATATAACGGCGACGTGCCGATGTCTCCGAATACAATGCCAATAGAGATGATTACGCCTGTGAGACTGAAAGGGATCCGATGTTTGTTTTCCATACAAGAATGGATGAAGAACCGTGCAAAGATAGCGTATAGAAACGGATTTCTGTCATAAAATAGTTGAAAAAATGGTACTCAGCTATTTTTAGAGATTGCAGATGGAGGTAAAAAATTATTTCAATTGTTTTTTTTTGATATAACTTTGCATTGTGCAAACAGGCATAATAACTTTTTGGGGAAAATGAATTTTTAATTTTCAAAACCATTAAAAAAGCGATAACAATGACAACGAAAATGATAATAAATGCGCTGGAGGTTTCAGAACCCTCTTGTTGCGAATAGCGAATCGGTAGAAAAGCAGTTGAAATTCACTATCGATTTTGTCAATAAAAGAAGCCTTCCCCAGCCAGAAAAGCGAAACTATCAAATTAAGACCAATCAACCCGATGTCCAACTAAACCCGAAAGGAAAGGCTCTGCAAAGATAACATAAATACAGGTAATTCCAATTATTTACGGGATAAAAAAAACAGGAATGCCTCAATGATGCGAATAACAGTAACATGATTGAAAATAACAGTCATACGACGGATGATTTAATGTTACCTGTCGATATTGAGCCGTAATAACGAAATCAATCAGGACGAAAACGAAGCCGTTTTCGTCCTGATGTTTCCTTATCGAATTTGATAAGCAATGCCGCCCGTCAGCCAAAAACCGGGCTGGGGGATATTGCCCAAATCCACATAGGTTTTGTCGAAAATATTGTTGAGATTCACGAAAAAATTCGCGTTTTTATGGATGTAATTGATTTTTACATCCAACACGGAAAACGGACTGTATTTTGTTTTCACGGACGTGGTTTTGTCGATGTATTTCTGATACGACCCCGCCCTGTCCTGAAACCGGAAATTCCATGAAACAGTCAGCCCCTTTAAAAATAAATCGTGGTTGAGTGTAGCTGTCAGCTTGTTTTTCAAATAGTTGCGAACGTACATCGAAACGGGATTGTTGATTCCCTGTTCCGAATTGTTGGTCTGCGACAAATACGCATATCCTATTTGCAAGCTGTGGAAGGGTTGTCCTTCTTCAAAAATTCGATCGAGGGATAGCGATACCGTTGTTTCAAGCCCTTTGGTTTTCAGTTTTTCTCCTGCCGGAAGGTTGATGGCCTGCCATTTGCTGGAGGCATCGGGTTGCACCCAGTCGATCAGATTTTCGCCAATGTTGTAAAACAGAGAGATAGAGCCGTTTACGTAGGGGTTGCGGTATTTGATTCCCGCTTCGAAGGACTGGTTTTTTTCCGCTATCAAAGAATCGTTTCCGATATGCGTTGGGGTGTTGTAAAACAGGTCGGTAAACGTGGGCATGCGCGTGGCCTTGTTCCACGAGGCGAAAAGACTTGTCGCCTCGGCAATGCGAAATGAGGTGTTGACGGAGGGATAGAACGAAAAATCGTTCACAATGGCCGTATTGTAATTCAACAAACCGCCTATTGAAAGCGTAATATTATCCCACAAAAATGCGTGTTCTACAAACTGGCTGATGTTTGAGCGGTTGTAGTTTTTGGTGTATTTGCCTATGGCATTGGGCATTGCCTTTCCCAAAACAGTACTCAAAATGCCTTCGTTGCGGAACTCACCCCCAAAACTCAAAATTCCTAATGTCCATGCATATTGAAAATTCAGATTCATCCCAAACACATCGCCGCGGTGGTGATTGTATTTTACGGCTGACTCGTCGCCCCGGATAAGCTGGTATTCGTCGAAATGACGGTCCCAATACAGCGTCGGGGTTATTTTCAGGCGACCGCCGGTTTCGCCTTTGACGGAAGCAAAAACCGATTGGGTATTTTCGAATTGGTTTGGGTATGCAGCCGAATAAAAGGTGTTGGCTCCGTAAGCTTTGTCGTTGTATCCCAATTGAAAATCGATGTTCGACCCGTCGATATCGAACCGGCTCTGCCATAATACGTTGGCGATGTTGTAATCGCTGTTTGCAATGTAACCGTCGGAACGGCTGTATCCGGCGGATAAACGATGGACGGAACGGTTGGTTTTGTACGCTCCTCTCGCTTCCGCGCCAAACAGGTTGTGCATTCCGCCTTCGGCTTTCGCATAAAGATTGGTTTCGGAATCTTTTTGGGTGATGATGTTTATTGCTCCGGCAAAAGCGCTTGCCCCGAAAATAAGCGATGAAGATCCTTTCACGATTTCTATGCGTTCGATGTCGGAAAGATTGACGGGGATATCAAAACTGTAATGGCCGGTTTGAGGATTGGTAAGGTTAACGCCGTTAAGGAGAATGGCTACTTGGTCAAACGAACCGCCTCTGAGGGAAATATCGGCTTGAACGCCGTGGCGGCCGCGTTGCAGGACATCTACACCTGCCGCATAATTCAACAGGTCTTGGATGCTTTGGACGGGCGCACACTCAATTTCCTGTTTGGTGATGACCGTAACGATTTTTGCCGCCCGGCTCAATGGCAGGTCAGCCTTCGACGCAGTAACGACAATCTCGTCCAGCTCTTTTTGGGAAATGGAATCTTTCGCCGTTTCGACATAAATTTTTTCCACCGGATTGACCGATGCCGCATGTGCGCTCACCAACGCACTACCCGACAGCACACCAATGGTGATCACTTTTTGGAGGCTGTTGAACACGCTGTATGACTTGCATACAAACCGCTTAAAGCGGATACTTTTCTTTTGTTTTTTCTTGTACATAGCTATAAAATTTAAAAATTCGCACAAAAATACAACCTTTCGTTCAAAAAAACGGAAAACATGTTTGTATTTTGGATGCCGAATTATCAACAAGCTTTTTCTTCGTTTGTGTATAATACAAGGATTTTGTGTTAACTTTGTGCGTTCTTTAAAGATTGTTTTTTATCAAACTTACAAAAATGGCTAATAACACATTACATGAAGATGCCTTGGCTTATCATTCCCAAGGACGCCCCGGTAAGATTGAGGTTATCCCCACCAAACCCTACAGTTCGCAACGCGATTTGTCCTTAGCTTACTCTCCCGGAGTGGCGGAGCCTTGCCTCGAAATAAAAAAAGACCTGCAAAAGGCCTACGAATACACGTCTAAGGGCAATTTAGTGGCCGTTATCTCAAACGGGACGGCCGTTCTCGGTCTGGGCGACATTGGCGCCATAGCCGGTAAGCCGGTTATGGAAGGGAAGGGGTTGCTCTTCAAAATATTTGCGGGCATCGATGTGTTCGACATCGAAGTGAACGAGAAAGACCCCGAAAAATTCATTCAGGTCGTGAAAGCTATTTCGCCAACTTTCGGAGGCATCAATCTGGAGGATATCAAGGCTCCCGAATGTTTTGAAATTGAAGAACGGCTCAAAAAGGAGCTTGATATTCCCATTATGCACGACGACCAGCACGGAACGGCTATCATCTCGGCCGCCGGATTGCTGAACGCGCTGGAATTGAACGGTAAAAAAATAGAGGATGTCCGCATCGTTGTGAACGGCGCCGGCGCAGCCGCCAATTCCTGTACGCTTCTCTACATTGCCTTGGGAGCAAAGCTTGAAAACGTGGTTATGCTCGATTCGAAAGGGGTTATCAGCAAGAAACGCAGCGATTTAAACGATCGCAAGAAACCTTTTGCTACCGATCGCGACATTGCCACGCTCGAAGAGGCGATGAAGGATGCCGATGTTTTTATAGGACTTTCTGTGGCCGATGTGCTTACGCAGGATATGATTCGCTCCATGAATCGCGACCCGATCGTGTTTGCGCTGGCTAACCCCAATCCCGAAATATCCTACGAATTAGCGATGGCTTCGCGCGACGATATTATTTTTTCCACCGGACGTTCCGACTATCCCAATCAAATTAACAACGTGCTGGGCTTCCCCTATATTTTTCGCGGGGCTTTAGACGTACAGGCCACGAGCATCAACGAAGAAATGAAGGTGGCGGCCGTATATGCTTTGGCTGAACTGACCAAAAAACCGGTTCCCGACGCGGTAAACTCGGCATACAGCATAAAAAAACTGAAATTTGGACGCGAATACATCATTCCGAAACCGCTCGACCCTCGCTTGCTGACTACCGTAGCTCCCGCCGTGGCAAAAGCTGCCATTAAATCGGGCGTGGCTCGCAAACCGATCACCGATTGGGAGAAGTACGACGAAAGACTGCAAGTTTTGATGGGGCTCGACAACAAGATGCTCCGCCACTTTTTCGAGATGGCGCGTCAAAATCCAAAACGGGTGGTCTTCTCCGAATCCAATTACGTGAACATGCTGAAGGCTGCCGAAGCTTCATACAACGCCGGAATCTGCCATCCGGTGTTGCTGGGCAACGAAGAGAAATTGGCCAATATCGCCGCCGAAAATCAGATAAACCTCAAAGGAATAGAAATTGTCAATCTTCGCCACGACAGGGAAGAACCCCGCCGCCTGCGCTATGCCGAAATACTTTCGCAGAAAAGAAACCGGCAGGGCATGACTTTCGAAGAGGCGGCCGAGAAGATGTTCGACCGCAGCTATTTCGGCATGATGATGGTGGAAACGGGCGATGCCGACGCTATCATTACCGGCGTGTTCAGCAAATTTACGAACACCATCGAAATAGCGAAAGAAGTGATCGGCATCCGCGACGGCTTGAAGCACACCGCCGCCATGCACATCGTGAACACGAAGAAAGGCGTGTTGTTCCTCGCCGATACGCTGTTTAACCGCCACCCGTCGGAAGAAACGCTTGTGGATATTGTCCGCTTGGCCAACTCCTCGGTGAAATTGTTTACGCACGATCCCGTCATCGCTATGCTTTCGTACTCAAACTTTGGAGCCGATAACGAAGGCAGTCCGGCAAACGTGCACCGGGCGGTGAAGAAACTGCAGCATGAATATCCCGATATGGTGGTCGATGGCGAGATGCAGGTGAATTATGCGCTCGACAAAGAACTGAGAGACCGGAAATATCCGTTTTCAAAACTCAAGGGGAAAGATGTAAATACCTTGATTTTTCCAAACCTCAGTTCGGCCAATACAGCGTATAAGCTGTTGTTAGAGAGCGGTATAGGCGATATTATCGGCCCAATACAAATGGGGTTGAACAAATCGGTGCATATCTTGGATGTGGACACGGCTGTCCGAGACATTGTGAACATGACGGCCGTCGCAGTTATCGACGCCATTATCGAAGAAAACATCCGGACGAATCATTTGGAACGGATAGAATAAAACCATCCTTTTGAGCCAAAAAAAGGGCTGCCCTTTCGGACAACCCTTTTATTATTTGCTTTTGGCCGTTATTTATTCAGCTACTACTTCAAACGGAATTTCAACAGAAACTTCTTTGTGCAGCTTAACTACGGCTTTGTAATTTCCAACTTCTTTTACCGAATCTTTGATAACGATAACTTTCCGGTCGATGTCAAACCCTTTTTCGCCCAGCGCTTCGGCAATCTGAATGTTGTTTACCGAACCGAAAATTGTGCCTGTGGAACTGGTTTTTGCGCCAATCACCAACGAAACGCTTTCGAGTTTTGCGGCCAAAGCTTGCGCTTCGGCTTTAATTTGTTCGAGTTTGTGGGCGCGTTGTTTGAGGTTTTCAGCCAATACTTTCTTCGCCGAATCGGTTGCGATGATGGCTTTCCCCTGCGGAATCAGATAGTTGCGGGCATAGCCTCTCTTCACGTTTATCACGTCGTCTTTGTAACCCAACGTCGATATATCTTCTTTCAAAATTACTTCCATTTTTTCTCCTCCTTATTTATTTCATTAAATCGGTTACGTACGGAAGCAGGGCTATGTGACGCGCCCTTTTGACTGCTTGCGCAATACGACGTTGAAACTTCAATGACGTGCCGGTGATACGGCGCGGTAGAATCTTGCCCTGCTCGTTGAGGAATTTCTTCAAAAAGTCGGGGTCTTTATAGTCGATGTATTTGATCCCGTTCTTTTTAAAACGGCAATACTTTTTCTTTTTGACGTCCACCGATAGCGGTGTCAAATATCTGATTTCTGATTGTTTTACCATTGTTTAGTCCTCCTTTGCTTCTTCGGTTTCTACTACAACATCTGCAACATCTGCAACATCTTCCTGAACGGGTTTAGGCTCTTGCTTTTTCTCGCCCCCCTTGTTGTTTCTTCTCTTTTCGGCATATTCAAATGCGAAATGGTCTTGTTTCACGGTGAGGAAACGAATCACACGCTCGTCACGACGGAAATTTATTTCCAGACGGTCGATAACGGTCGGTTCAGCCTTGAACTCCAAAAAGCAGTAGAAGCCCGTGTTTTTTTTGTCGATGGGATAGGCAAGCTTACGCAATCCCCAATTTTCTTCGTTGACAATTTCAGCCCCCTGATCGGTGAGGAGGACTTTGAACTTATCAACCGCTTCCTTCATCTGAGCATCAGACAAAACGGGAGTTAAAATGAAAACGGTCTCGTAATTGTTCATACAAAAATTATTAATTTATAACGGTTTAAAAAATACTTTATTTTTCGGACGGCAAAGATACAAAAAATTACCGAACAAGCAAGCGCTTAACTGATTTATTTGCCGCAAACAAATAAAAAAGACCTCGATTTTGCATTTCCTTGGCGGATAGAGGCGGCAAAATTACTTTTTTGTTGTAAGTTTGCAAGACCATTCATGTTTATTTATCCGCCATGACCCATTTCGATCCCTACAGCTGCGCAGCCCAATATGCCGATTTCACGAACCGGAACCTTTTCATTACCGGAAAGGCCGGAACGGGAAAAACCACCTTCCTGCACCGGCTTCGCGCACAGAGCAAGAAGCAGATGGCGGTCGTTGCACCCACAGGTGTAGCAGCGATCAATGCGGGAGGAGTTACCATTCATTCGTTTTTTCAATTGCCTTTCACGCCTTTCATTCCTACGCCGCCGGGGAAAGATGGATTAATGTCGAAAATGAAGATGAACAGCGCTCGACGGAGGGTGATTCGCGAATTGGAAATGCTGGTTATCGACGAGATCAGCATGGTGCGTGCCGATGTGTTGGACGCTATCGATACGGTGCTACGCCGCATCCGCCACAGGACTCTATTGCCTTTCGGTGGGGTACAGGTGATTTTTATCGGCGATATGTACCAACTTTCGCCTGTTGCTCAGGCCGACGAATGGACCATCCTGTCGGAATACTACAAGGGGATTTATTTCTTTCACAGCCGTGTTTTTCAGGAACAACCCCCCGTGTATATCGAATTTGACAAGATCTTCCGCCAGAGCGACAACGTTTTCATTGAGATGCTGAACGAAGTGCGCAACGATTCACTCTCGCCAAAAAGCATGAATTTGTTGCAAAGCCGTTACAATCCGGCTTTCGTTCCCTCGAAAAAAGATTCTTACATCACGCTCACCACCCACAATTACAAAGCCGATGCCATCAACAGCAGCGAGTTGGCGAAGATTAAGTCGCCGCTGCATCGCTTTCAAGCGATAGTGAAAGGCGATTTTCCCGAAAAATCCTATCCGGCAGAAGCCTCTTTGGAATTGAAAATCGGAGCGAAAGTGATGTTCGTGAAAAACGATACGGAATCTCCGCGACGGTTTTTCAATGGCAAAATAGGAGAGATAAAACACATCGAGGAAGATGAATTTATTGCGGTGAAATGTCCGGAAGACCACGACGAAATCACCGTTACAAAAATGACGTGGAACAACGTCCGCTATTCGACGAACGACGTTACGACAAGCGTGGAGGAGGAGGTTATCGGCACGTTTACGCAGTTTCCGCTCCGTTTGGCATGGGCGATAACCATACACAAAAGCCAGGGACTGACCTTCGATAGAGCCGTTATCGACGCAGGCGCGGCATTTTCGCCGGGGCAAGTTTACGTGGCATTGAGCCGCTGCCGCTCGTTGGATGGGATGGTCTTGCAAAGCCCCGTTAATCGATACAGCGTGCGGGTGGACGATCAGGTGCTTCGTTTTTCGTCGCAAGCTCCCGAATGGGAAGCGGTGGTCAGTCAGTTGCAATCGTCGAAAGATGAATATCAGTCCGGCCTCCTGTTGGATTTGTTCCGTTTTGAAGCCTTGGTGAACAGCGCGAAAGCATGGTACGGCGGAACAAAAACCAATGAATCGTCGTTCAGCGAAGAGGCCTTGCCTTACATTCAAAACGTCATCAACCGACTGAACGAAATGGAGGATGTTGCATCCAAATTCCGGATGCAACTCGAACAAACCATGCGGCAACAACCTGTGGATAAGGTGTTTCTGAATGAACGGCTGAAAGCGTCGTCCGGCTATTTTTCGGAGAAACTCGATACCCTGATGGATGCTTTACGCCAATCGGCGGTAACGACCGACAACCGGAGCAATGCGCAGGAGTTCGACGACCATATTTCGTCCATCTTTACGGCGGTTGCGCAGAAGAGGCACCTCATCAGAGCTGTGGCCGACGGCTTCGATATAGAAACGTATTTTTCGGCTCGAAACCGCTTTGTTTTGCCGCCATTCACCGTGAGCGCGTACAGCCGGAACAGCAACAAACAGCAAATCAAATCCGTCCATCCCGATTTGTTGCACGAGCTTATCCGTTTGCGCAACACGCTCAGCGACACGGAAAACTTGCCGATTTACATCATCGCCTCCACGAAAACGCTGGTGCAAATGGCTGATTTCCTGCCAAGAACCGATAAGGAGTTGCTGAAAATTTACGGTTTCGGGAAAGCAAAGGCGCAGCGTTTCGGAGCGCAATTCCTCGAAATCATCAACGACTATGTCATCGACAACGGATTGGATTCGCGGATGCGCTTGCTCGATTTTCAGAGCGATGAAAAACCGAAGAAGGAGAAAAAAGAGAAAAAAAATAAGGGAAGCTCGGCCTTGGAATCCTTGCGGATGTTCCAAGAGGGCTTGTCTATCCACCAAATCGCACAAGAACGCCGTCTATCGGAAAATACCGTAGCAGGCCATTTATCGGAATATGTGAAGTCGGGGCAAATTCCCGTTTACAACTTTATTGATCCCGAAAAAATATCGTTAGCGGAAAAACGCTTGGCCGAAAAATCGGAAGAAGAATCTTTTTTTGCGGCATTTAATGGCCTGCTGACTCCGGCAGAAATAACGATTTTCTTGGCATGGATACGGGGGGGGAGTAAATAGCTTGTACGGTCTTGTTTGTCGATTAATGGATAATTTATACGTTTTTTTTATGAAAAGAAGGTGTTTGTATATAAATTTTTAATACATTTACGTCATCGAATTTCAGACATGTCTCATTTTTTAAAACTGTATTTATGAAAAACAAAATTATTACCGTTTCATTGTGCGCGACATTCCTGTTTGTGTTTGCCGCTTGTAAAAACAACTCGAAGGCGAAAGCCGACGAACAAAAAACGGAAGTTGTAGCGCCCGAAGATACCGTTACCGAGGAAGCCGAAGTGGTCATTCCTACTCTTAAAGATGCGTCCGCTCAAAAGTTTGTAAATGATTATGCGGTGTTTGTGGACGAGTATATCGACGCTTACACGACCAATGATCCCCAAAAAATTAAAAAAATAAAGGCGAAATCCGAAAAATTCTCGAAACACCAAACGGACATCATCGTTTCAAAATTGCTGAAAACTCCGACAGAATACCAGAAATTCGCCGAATACATGCAAAAAATGGCCGACAAATTGGCTAAAGTGCAATAGAAAAGGTGTTTTTTCTTGATTTGATGAAAACCTCATAATGCAAACTGTTTATGGGGTGGGGAAGTGTTGTGTTCTTTTTTCTCTCTTTCCCCCTCCAATAAAGCATGCGGGGGCTTGTATCCTTGAAGCTTTTGTCTGTACAACAGTCGGGCTTCCGGATGGTTGTTTATGCTTATTATGTGGCAAAAAGAAATAAAAATATAAACATAGCTTGCAAAACGATTGATTATCGCGTCAAAAAATTTCTTTATGAGATAAAATAATTTAAAATCGTGTTGTTTTGGTAAATTATTGCTACCTTGCGGCCGAAATAGACGAAAAATTATGGACGTTTATAATTATGTATTGCGAAAAAAAAGACAGAAACTGCTTTTTGGAAACCGATTTGGAGTTTCTCGCGAATGTCAGCAACCTGATAAGTCGCAGCGACAACCTGTACGACAACCTCGAACTGCTGATGGACGACCTCTGTAAGTTTTTCAAGGCGAAATACAGTATGATGACTATCGTTGACCAAGTTCGCGGGAAAATTATGCTCAGCGCATCGCACGGACTGACCAAAGAGGAAAAAAGCAAAGGCATTTACAGTCTGGGCGAAGGCATTATAGGTCAGGTAGTCGAGAGCGGAGAACCGGTTGTAATTCAGGACATATCGAAAGAAAAACGTTTTCTCAACAAAACCGGCGCAGGCAAACGCTCCGAGGGAGGGAAAATTATGGCTTTCCTCTGCGTGCCGGTTATTATCAAAAACGAACCCGTCGGAACGCTCAGCATCCATTTGGAACACAGCGGGAAAGCAAGTTTTGAATACGAAATGAAGTTTCTGAACATCATCGCCACCCTGATTGGGAAAAACGTCTCCATTCACCGCAAACATATCGAAGAACTCGAAGA
>JAISUH010000017.1 GCA_031272205.1 Dysgonamonadaceae bacterium
TTCTGTTCCAAAATTTCATCAAGCAGATAGCCAAAGCGTTGAATAACAGTTGACGGGAATGCCTGCAACAAAACGGGCGTGATTTTATCGAAATCCATTTCGTCAATAAGTTCGTTCAGCACCGTCCCCGCACGGCTCAATCCGCCGATTTCCTTCTGATAAAAAAGCAGGTCAAAAGCCGTCAGTTCGGGACTTGAAACCGACACATTACCTGTTTTAGTCGTATGTTTTTGGATAAAGTCAGGCAGAAAATCCTTTTTGGCGACGAAATTGATTTTCACGCCGTTTTTCTGTTTGTCGCGCAGATTTTTTGCGCCCGTAATAACGGTAAATTCCTGCGGTTGCTGATGGGCAGCGCCATAGAACGTGGCCGCGTTCAACAGCCCGATATAATAATTCCTTTGCAGATACGCCATCAGCCGGTCAATATAAACAACGGGCGGAACAATGCCTTTCAGTTCATACTCAACAGGTACGACTACATAAAAACCGTGCCAGACGGACTGAATTTTGCCGTTTTTTACCAACCGTTTCAGTGAACTCGCAACTGCATCTTTCGTCCAAGCGGGATTTTGGCGGAAAATGTCATCGGTAGAGAACGTAATTTTGCCTCTTTTAGGCAGTTCCAATAGCCAATCGCGTATTTTTAACTTCTTATCCATATCTTTAATTTGCATTTCGTCTGCAAAGATAGTCATTTTTCGGACATAAACGCAGATAAAATGCAATTATTTTCAAACTTAAATGATAATTGCGGAAATCATAATAAATTTTTTATCTTTTGCGTATTTTTTAAATCGTCGATTATTTCATCAATTTGTGTTTTTAGTATCGGAATATCATTGACAACAGTACTCCAGATATCGTTCAATTCCACCCCGAAATATTGATGTGTCACAAAATTTCGCATACCTCGCATTTCTTTCCACGCAACATCGGGATATTGCGCCTTCAACTCATCTGTAATATTTACAGATGCTTCGCCAATGATTTGAAGGTTTCGGATAAGGGCATCCTGCTCAATCCACTGTTTTTCAAAGTTATCGTAATTGTGAAGTTTATGCGACAAAAAGACAACTTTTTCTATACAGTCGCAAATATGTCCGAGCCTGAACAAATTTCTTTCTTTATCTTCTATTTTCATAAATTATTTTTAAATCGTTCATAATCTGCGGTTTCAATTTATTATGTACACACTGTTCGGAAACCAAATCGACTTTTGTGTTCAGTTTGCTTTCCAAATCGTCTTTTATTCGCACAAGATTAAACAGCCCGACAGCCGTTTCCAATCTGTACAGAATATCAATATCGCTTTCGTTCGTTTCTTCGTTTCGGGCATAAGAACCGAACACTCCAATCATTTCGGGATCGTAGGGCAGCATCGTTTCAATAATGATATTTTTTTGTTCTTCTGTAAGCATATTTGTCAATGACTTATTTTTTTGCAAAGCTACAAAATTGTATCATAAAGACAAATTATTTGGGATAATTTTAAAAGACGAATGATAAGACAGTTTTTTCGGCGTTATTTGCCCCCACAAGGGTCGTATCGAAATACTATCGTAAGTTCAATTAGTAAATGCAACTAAAGTAAGAAAGAAATCTCAGGTTGGGGCATGCCCCAACCTGAGATTGAGAAAAAAGTTTTTACTTTGTAGTTGTATGAATAATAAAAAACAATTAACTCGGGAGCAAGAGAGCTGTCGATATCACAGTAAGAATTTAAGACACTACAGAGAATCAGAACAGGGCAAGCTGTCCGTATTGCGGCTCAAAATCGACCTTGATAGCCGGTTTTTTGTCGAAAAAACAGTAGGCTTCCAAAGCTGCAATCAGATTTATGAAGAAGTTATTTACAGAGCGGTGGCGCGAGTGTTCGATATTTCCGGTGTTTTTAAGCAAATCATTAATCGTCTCAATAATAGAGCGTTTTCGCAATATAATACGGTCATAGAAGGGCATCAGGCGGTTTTTCATATTGCTTTTGATGCCGGTAACGAGATGTATGCCGTTGTTGAAAAGCGTTTCAAAAAGCCCTTGCGAGATGTATCTCCTGTCGGCAAAAAGTTTCCCGAATAGTTTCTTTGTCAGGTTTTGTATCACAGACATATCCCGGTCATCCCTTGAAATGAGAAAAATGATTGGGGGAATAAATAAAAACGCCCAAAATTCACATTTTAGACGTTTTTTAGTCAGATAAAAAAATGAACAGGTCATAAACCCGTCTACTATATATTAGTGCAAAGGTAGTATAAAATCTTCATAATTTATACCTTAATGCAAAAAAAATGCTGATTTATAGAAAAAATACAATAAATTTTCAATGCAATATTAAATTTGAGTATTTTATAAGAATCCCATTTTGATTCCTTTCAAAATCTTCTCCATTCCATTCAATATTGCAACGACAACAGTTTGTCGAAAACCCTTCGAGCCATCGAATCATCAATTTTGCAGGGATTGTTTTGCAGGCGTTCGAGATTTATTTTTTTCAAAACAGCCTCTTTATCAATATCTTCAGGTAAATTGAACGACAAATGCAAATTAGTTATATATCGGATAAATAAATCCGAAACGCTTTCGTTGCCTGTAAAGTTAAGCATTTTAAGCAATTCATCAATTTTTGATTTGTAACGATCGGGGGTCAATTTTTCCGACAATAGTTTTTCAGAACATCGGCAGTTGATTTCCGCCCAGAAAGGAAAAGTGAGCGCAACCGCGTGTCCGTGCGGGATTCCGTAAAGTGTTGTGAAAGCGTATGACATAGCGTGCGGAGCAGTTGTCTTTGTGATATTGATAGCCTTGCCGGCCCAATGTGCGCCTTCTGCTACTTTGTTTTTTGCTTCCGTCGGTTGCAAGTTGACGGCAGGAGGAAGATTTTCCCACAATAAACGAATGGCTTTTCGGGCATATTCATCGGATTCGGGATTTGCATTGACGTTCCACCAAGCCTCAATAGCCTGCGACAGGGCGTCAAAACCCGTGCAGGCGGCCAAATACGGAGAAGCGCTATAAGTAAAAGGCGGATACACAATGGCTGCGTCGGGCAACATCTCGTCGTGCGCAACCGAATATTTCACGCTGTCGCGATATACAACTGCAAAATGAGTCGATTCGCTGCCTGTTCCGGCAGTGGTTGGAATGGCAATAAGTGGTATAACAGATTTTGTATTAACGTATTGTCCGCCTGCAATATCGCCTTCGAAGGAATGAAAAAACCGCATCAGTTTTGCCATATCCAAGGCGCTGCCGCCTCCAATGCCGATTATCAAATCGGGATTACATTCATCGAGAAACGAAAGTCCTTTTTTTACATCCTCGATTTTCGGATTTTTTTCAAAATCGTAAAATTCGGTTATGTGAATATTCAGACCCTCTGTTGCATATTCCACAGCCTTGCTTGCACCACATTGAAAATACGCATTTTTATCTCTGACCAACAGCGCTGAATGTACATCGCGGTTTTTCAACTCGTGTCTCAGTGATTCGATTGACGTTACGCCTGTATATTCGGTCTGTTTTTTCATAAACGATCGGACAGGCAATTCATCAAAGCCTGTTTATTTTGCAGGGGAGTGGTAGTCGGGCGTCCCAAATTTTTGCGAGCGCCTTTTTTTACTTTTATTTCGAGGAATATCGGGCCGTCGAGTTGTTTTATTTTATCCAAAACTTGCTTTAAATTTTCCGATTCACTCTCCGAGAAGACTGACGAATATCCGCAGGCAAGCGCAATTTGCGGTAAATCAATCAGGAAACCTGCTGTCGGCTGTCCGCCCACAGAATCGTGCGCTCCATTGTTGAAAACGACGTGAACAAGATTGCGTGCGCCTTTCGAGCCTACGATAGCCAAATTTCCGAGGTGCATAATGGAAGCGCCGTCGCCGTCGAAGCACCACACCCGCCTTTCGGCCTTTTGCAGCGCGATGCCGAGCGCTATTTGCGAAGCGTGCCCCATTGAACCGACAGTCAGAAAATCGTGTTGATGCCCTTCGCGTCGTTCTTCGCGATATTCAAACAGTTCGCGCGAAATCATACCCGTTGTGGAGACGACAATATCGCGCTCGCCAAGATTGTCCACGACGGTTTGTATTGCCGATTCGCGCGGCAAAATATATTCATTTTCGTGCGTCGAAATGTCGGACGACTGATTTTCAAAAACATCTTTTTTTACCACAAAAGCGAACACTTCGTTTGTGGTTTCGATATACGAAATCGCATCGTCTATTTGCTTTGCACACAGAGTGTTATCATCAGATAAAACGGCATTTTTGATTCCCATTGTATCGAGAAGCGAAATTGTCGTTTTTCCCTGTTTCACGTGCTGTGGTTCATCTTTTACCCCCGGTTCGCCACGCCATCCGATAATCAGCAGCATCGGGATATTGTAAACTTCGCGGTCAACGAGCGACAGCAAAGGGTTTACGGCATTGCCGATACCCGAATTTTGCATATAAACGCCTGCAATTCGGCCGCTTGCCAAATGATAGCCGGCTGCTAAAGCAACTGCTCCTCCCTCGTTTGCGGCAATGATATGGTTTTCCGGCTTTAAATGGGATGAAATATAGGCGCAAAAGCCTTTCAGCAGCGAATCGGGTACGCCGGTGAAAAAGTCGATGCCGCGACTTTGCAACTGTTTGACAAAAAATTCGGGCGCTATCATTCTATCTTGTTCCGGGTATTAATTCAAGAATTTCTTTAATTGGCATACACAGGTCGTTTGCTTCGAGCGAGCGGCCGTTGGTCAATATCGATTTGGCTGTATTTACCATCGCCGGATATGCGCTTCGCAACAGATGGTTGGCATAAATGACGATATTCACGCCCCAAGCGGCAAGTTCGTCTTCGGTGATATGATTGAAAGTGGTTGGTACCACCACAATAGGAATCGAACTGTGAACTTTTCGCAACTCTTTGCAGAACTGCTTAATGTCTTCGCCCGATTTGTCTTTGCTGTGAATCATAATTCCGTCGGCGCCGGCGCCGATGTATGCAATTGCCCGTTTCAGCGCATCTTCAAGTCCCGCTCCGGCAATGAAACTCTCGATGCGGGCTATTATCATAAAAGCGTCGGTTACCTGAGCCCGCTTGCCCGCTTGAATTTTTGCGCAAAACCCTTCAATGCTGTCCTGCGTTTGAACTGCATCGGTACCCAAAAGCGAATTTTTTTTCAGTCCGACCTTGTCTTCAATAATGACCGCCGAAACGCCAAGCCGCTCCAATGTTCTGACCGTAAACACGAAATGCTCTATTTTGCCCCCGGTGTCGCCATCGAAAATAACGGGTTTGGTGGTACATTCTAAGGCGTCGTTGAGATCGTGAAGCCTCGTTGTGAGGTCAACAGCCTCTATATCGGGTTTTCCTTTTGAAGTAGAATCGGTGAGCGAACTCGACCACATCGCGTCAAATTCCTGCCTGCGACCGTTCACATCTACCGAAACGTTTTCCACAATCAGGCCTGTCAGCCCGCTGTGCGACTCTAATACGCGAACAATCGGTTTCGCATTCAGCAGTCGTCGCAATCGCCGCAGTCTGATGTCGGGAGTTGTACCCACTTCTTTCAGTTTTACATTCAGTTGGGTTGACGAAATCCCTTGTGTATAAGGAATGTCCACAACTTTTCCTCCCCACGCCGACAGGCAGTCTATTACCCGCTGACGGGTCTGTTTCTGAATGCCTTCTTTCCAATCGTCGCCGTGAACGACAAAAGCGGGGCGAATTTTTTCCAAATTCGGAACGTAATCGAGTGTGGTTTGCGGAATGACTTCCCCTACGCCTTTCAAGTTACTTACTATCAACGCCCTTTGCTCATAATTAAGATAGGGTAAGCGTTTGTAACTTGCGATAGCCGCATCGGTCAGTACTCCAACAACCACGTATCCCAATTTTGCAGCCTCGTGGATGATATTCAGATGGCCGGGATGAATAATGTCGGCGCTCATTCCGACATATACTTTTTGTAAATCCATATTTTTTAAAATGAAATTCCAAAGGTAGTCATTTATTGCAAAATAAAAAAACAGAAATATTTAATAAAATATTTTAGAAAATATTTGTTTGATTAAAAAATATTTTATATATTTGGCGACAGAAATTAAAATTATGAATATTAAAAAGATCAATGCAAATGAACAAGCCATTCAATGTACCGAAAAACAAACTTATGGACAGAGTTTGTACGTTATGCGCATTCGTCTTACTGCTTGCTGTGTGTTTGTGTCCCGTTTATGCCCAACAACAAACGGAAAAAACAATAACAGGTACGGTAGAAGATGAAAGAGGAACGCCCATTATTGGGGCGAATATAATGATAAAGGGCGCCACGACAGGCGTTGTTTCCGATATAGACGGTCGGTTTTCGTTACAAGCGCCGTTGGGGGCAAGCATTACGGTCAGTTATCTTGGTTTTGTATCTCAAACCGTCACTGTCGGAAATCAAACCAGTTTTCACGTGGTTTTGCAGGAAAACCTGCAACAGTTGTCCGAGGTAGTTGTCGTTGGGTATGGCATGCAAAAGAAAACCAGTGTAACCGGCGCCGTTTCTCAAATAAGCAGCAAGGAATTAACCACTGCTCCGAGCGGCAATCTATCTTCCCTGTTGCAAGGCCGTTTATCGGGTTTGGTAACCAAGCAATACAGCGGACAACCGGGAGCCGACGGCGCATCACTTTATGTGAGAGGCATCGGCGCCGGTGATGGAAACGTATTGGTGGTTGTCGATGGAGTTATCCGCGCCTTTCCCGATATCAATCCCGAAGAAATAGAGTCAATCTCTATTCTTAAAGACGCAACGGCCGCCGCCGTTTATGGCGTGCGGGCATCTGCGGGCGTCATCATTATCACCACTAAGCGGGGAAAAACGCAAAAGCCCACCATTACGCTTCATTCGGCCGTATCGATCAGTCAAAACACCTCGTTTCCCGAATTTTTGCACGGAGCCGATTATGCCTATTGGTACGACAAAGCTCAGGAATTGGACGGTATTCCGGAAGCCAACCGGCGATTTACGCAAGACGAAATCAACCGATTGAGAAACGGCGACCCGCAAGGCATTTATTCCGACATGGACTGGTTTGGTCTGGTTTTTGAAAATTATGCGCCGACTTACACCAATAATTTGTCGCTCACCGGAGGCAACAACGATTTCAAATATTTTGTTTCCCTCGGAGCCTATAATCAAAGAGGGGTGGTAACATCGGCCAATTTTGATCGCTTTAATCTGCGGACGAATATTGACGCCAATGTAACTAAAAACCTGAGCGTGAACATCGGTTTGGGATTGAGGCAATCTACGACGGAAGAACCGGGCGTGGCGACAAGCTGGGTTTTTCAATCGGCTATGCTGGCCTATCCGATCATTGCTCCGGTTACTGTATCGGGACAACCGACCGCTACCGCCAATCTGGAAGGTAACGGAAATCAGAATCCGGTGGCGGCGAGAGACCTTTCAGGGTCGAGGGTTACAGCGGAAAAAAGGATGGAAGGGAATATGGGTTTTGATTACAAAATTCCGTTTGTCAACGGGTTGAAAGCTAAAGTCAATTTAGCTTACGACACTATGTACCGGACATTCAAACGCGAATTATTGGCCTATAAAGTACAGGTATATAATCAGGCTACAAAAACGTGGACAGAACAGTATGCCCGCCATTTAACTACCGGTGAATCGCGGGTGGATCAAACGTTTGCCGAACAATACAATTATACGCTTCAACCCTCGCTCGAATATGCCAATACATTTGGGAAACACGATATTCAGGCCTTGTTCCTCTACGAATATGCCTATACCCGATACAACGACCTGCTGGCTGCTCGACAAAATTTTCCGGTTACAGACATTATGGACTTGAATTTCGGGGAAGAAGTGATTGCCGATGCCGTTGGCGGCGGACACAGCATAAACAAACGCGCCGGATACGTAGGGCGTATCAACTATGCTTACGACAATAAATACCTGCTTGAGCTGACCGCCCGTTACGACGGCACGCCCTATCTGCCGGCAAAAAACCGTTGGGGTTTGTTTCCCGGCGTATCGGCAGGATGGCGTATTTCGGAAGAGCCGTTTTTGAAAGACACATTCGAAGCGGTTGATAATCTCAAATTAAGAGCTTCCGCAGGGCGGCTGGGAAGCGATGCCGCACTGGGTTACAGTTATTCCTATATGTCGATGGTCTCTATGAGCCAAACACCCATTGTGATGATTGGAAACGAACTCAAACGGTATATGGGAATCAGCTCTCCCCCCAATCTTAATCTTGAATGGCAGGTAAACGACACTTACAATGCCGGTGTTGAATTAAGTCTGTGGAAACAGTTATTGGGCGTGGAATTAGACGTTTTTTACATGAAAACATCCCGTACCTTGGAAAGTCAGTCCAATTATCCGCCATCGGCGGGCGATTATTATCCCCGGCTTATCAATTACGGGAAACATGAAAACAAAGGTTTTGAATTGGTTTTGACGCATCGTAATCAGGTACGTGATTTCCAATACAACGGGCGGTGCAATCTTTCGTATGCAAGGAATAAAATTCTCAAACGCACGGAAGACCCGAATTTGCCTGCATCCCTGCGCTCTACGGGACGAGCGATGGGTCAGGTTTTCGGTTTCGTATCCGACGGGTTGTTTCAAAGTGCGGAAGAAATCAGCAACAGTCCGGTATATGGGCCTACCTTGCCGGGAGAAATAAAATTGGTGGACATAAACGGCGACGGGCGAATCACCTGGGATCAAGACCGCGTTCCTATCGGCAGGAGCAATATTCCGGAAATGATGTTCGGCTTGAATCTGGGCGCAAACTATAAACATTTCGATGCAAGCCTGTTTTTTCAAGGGGCATCTTTGTTCGATGTCTATCTGTGCGGTATGTATGCCGACCGGGGATTTATGGACGACACCTTTTACACCAGAGCTTTTTTTGCCGATGGTAACGCCCCCTATTATTTGGTCAATGGAGCATGGACGCCCGAACACACCAATGCTCAATATCCCCGTCTGAGTACACAAATTCGTACCAATGGAGGAAAATATTCCGACTGGTGGATTGAAGACGGGACTTACCTGCGCCTCAAATCAGCCCAAATCGGTTACACGATACCGGCTTCCATCTCAAAAGGCGTTGGGATAGAAAAAGTGCGGTTGGCCGTTTCCGGCAGCAATCTGTTTACATTGACGGGGTTGAAATACCTCGATCCCGAAATGCCCAATGTCAATCAGGGGTATTACCCTCAACAACGGGTATATGAATTTAGTTTGAATGTAACATTTTAATTTTCAATTTTATGAAACGATTAATAATGATAAAATGCATTGTCTGTGCAGTACTTTTGTCGGGAAACGCAGGATGCAGTATGGAACCCGAAATAACAAATTCGTATTCCGAAAATACATTATGGAGTAGCGAAACAAACCTCGAATTATACTTAAACAGTTTCTACTCCCTGATAGGACAGTCCTATTACGAACCCGCTATAAAAGACGATGCTTACAGTGATATGGTAAAAAGCAGTGTTTCGTGGTCGGAACAAAACGTGTGGGCTTTCGGATTGGTTACCGTCACTCCGGCTAATAATGTTTTTAACAATTGGAGCTGGGGGTATCTGTGGATATCGCAGTGTAATCGATTTTTGAGCGGGTTAGCCCAAAACGGCGGCGATTTTCCCGAAGCTACCCGCCTGCGAGCGGAAGCTGAAATACGTTTTTTCCGCGCTTATGTGAATTTTTGCCTTGCCCGGCGATTTGGAGCCAGCATTGTTTTGCAAAAAACATTGCAAGACATGGAACAAAAATCCTTTCCGAGGTGCACTCCCGATGAATGTTGGGATTTTATCGCCGAAGATTTGGACTTTGCAGCTCAATACCTGCCTCTTACTCCACTGCAAGGAAAACTATCCATTGGCGCCGCATTGGGAATGAAAGCTCGGGCAATGTTGTATGCTCAACGATGGAAAGCGGCATCCGATGCCGTGGAAGAACTCGACAAACTAAATCTGTACGATTTGTATCCGGATTATGGAGAACTGTTCAATCTCAGACGTTTAGACGGGCGCGAAAATAAAGAAAGCATCCTTGATTTTGGATTTTCGGCGCCGGATTTCGGATATGTTTTTGACTTGTATTATTGTCCGCCCGGAGATGGAGGACAGTCGCAACTCAACCCTACGGAAAACTTGGTATCGGAATACCAAATGGCTGATGGCAGCAATTTCGATTGGCGAAACCCCTTGCAGGCGGCAAATCCTTACGAGGGTCGAGAAGCACGATTTTACGCATCCATCCTGTATAACGGAGCCGCATGGAAAGGACGAACCATCCAAAGTTACGAAGGAGGCGTTGACGGATGGTCTATGGCGGGTGGAACTACGCCAACGGGATATTATATCCGGAAATTTTTGGATGAACGCTTGCCTGTACAGGTGTTTGAAGCTTCCGATCTCACCTTCTATTTTATGCGTTATGCGGAAGTATTGCTGATTTATGCGGAAGCAATGGCCGAACAAAACAAAATAGACGAAGCCTTGTTCGCTTTGAACAGGGTACGGGCAAGAGCCGGATTTACAAAAAATGTTACGGCAAGCACATACGATGAATTTATGTCGTTGCTCCGACATGAACGGATGATTGAATTAGCTTTTGAAGGACATCGCTTTTGGGACTTAAGAAGGTGGGGATTGGCAAAATCTACATTAGACAATACGCACCTCTGGGGCGTAAAACCGGTAAAAAGCGGAAGCTCATTTACTTACGAAATAATTGATTGCGATGGCGGAAATCAGCGAATATATCTCGATAAATACGCCCGTTTTCCGATACCTCAAACAGAAATTCAACGGAATGTGCTGTGTGAACAATTTGATGAATGGAAATAATTTTAAAAATATATCGAAATGAAACTGATACATAAAATACAATATATGCTTCTCCTGTTCGCCTTCGTGGCTTGCGAATCGCCCGAAATGGGAGAAACGATTAACGATTCGGACGGATTGGTGAGTTTTGTTATTATTGATCCGGCTACCAATATCGAATATCGTCCCAATGCAGGGGGACCTTATAACGACGGCGATACCATTTATTTCAAAATACCTTCGCCTATCGAAAATCCTTTAGATGTAAGCAAGTTAAAGGCTTATTGCAGTATCCAGAACAATTGTAAAATCGTTCCGGGACTTTCGGCTGGTTTTATTGATTTTACAGATCCATATCCGCTGACGGTCATTACCGGAAAGGGGGTAAACAAAACAAATTATATAAAAGTTGTGCCTGTCAAACCCAAAGCAGGATTTGCCAAACTGTGGGCTAAATTCAATCCGGAAAGCTATTCATGGTGGGCGCCCGGTTGGATTCCGAGTATTGAAGTAGTGGGTAACTATGTGCTGGTTTACGATAATGTTGAGTTTGATGGGCAACCCATCAAAGTTTACGACCGTTTTACCGGCGATTTGGTAAAAACAATCTCTGTTCCGGCTTCGATAACGAGGCAAATATGCGCCGATGATGCCGGACATTTCATCGTTACGCGCTTCAATAATTACGGCGCCGGTTTTGTGGTGTATTACTACGACAATATCGACAGCAGTCCGGTCGAAATTTTGAATTGGCCTGCCGGACAAAGCCCTGTCAATATGGGATTTAAAACCAGCGTAACAGGTAATCTGAAAACAGGGAAATGCTATATCTATGCAACAACAGGTATTGCCTATACTTCCCAGTCGCAGACCGTAAATACGAACATCTACTATTGGGAATTAAACGACGGAGCGCTTGTGAATACGGAACCCGCGGTGATCTCCACCGGTCTGGCGACATGGAACTGGTGCGCGGTTCAGCGGAAAACAACGGAAGCCAATGCCGACCTGTTTTATACGTATCATGTGTATCAACCCGATCAGGGAAGTCGCATTGTCGCTAAAACAGGCAGTGATACTTTTGAAATGAATCCGGAAAATCACATGTACCGGATATTCGATCTGAAAGCTTTCCGTATCGGGAATGATGATTTTCTCGCTATTTCCCAGCAGGCTTATGAAGATGCGGCTCCCACCTCGCTAAAAGTATTCGACGTAACCGACAAAACAAACTTCGGCATGAAACCCGGTGATGAAGAGTACGACCGATTCGTTCTTATGCAATCGGAAAATTTCCCGACATGGAACGTAACGCGGGAAGGCGACGTGGCTGTTACCGTGAATGGAAATGAAGCCTGTATTTATTTGTTGGTTACTTCTTCCGGTGGCGGCGCCGGTATAGCGGCATACAAAATGACGTATTACGGAGAATAGTTAAATCACAAAAAATAGTCTCATGTATAGCGATAAAAAAACGATAATGACCTTCCTTTTGTGCATAGTTGCTTCCGGCTTGTATGCACAGAAGGAAGTTACTTTGACTTTAATTCCTCCGGCATTCGTTACCAACAAAGTGGATTTGGATATACGGATTGGGATAGGCAACCGAAAAGATAAAATCAGGGAGCTTAAACTTTCGTTGTATATAGACAAAGAAAACAGACAATCTCTGCTTTACGATACCGTCATTAAGTTACAACAAAATGATGTACAGGAAGTTAAACTGGTTATGCCAACGAAAGACAAAACGGGAAAACATCAAATCATTTTAGTTGCTAAAGAGGGAAAAAAAGAAACGCGGAAAAAGAAAAACATTGAAATCATTGATTCTCCTGTTCGTTCTTCTCGGCTTCTCGGCGGAGCATGGGCGGGCATTTACCATTGGAGCGAAGCGGAGGGCAAGCATTGGAATAACGATCTCAGGCAAATAACCGACAGGCAATGGAAAGAACTGATACAAGCCATGCACAAAGTCGGAATGGATATCGTCGTGATACAGGAAGTTTTTCGTAATGAAGCGTACGCAGGCAAACATCACATCTCCACAGGTAACTATTCCGGAAAAGCCTTCTATCCGTCCGAATTATATCCGGCAAGGATGTCCATTGCCGCGGAAGATCCGGTAGAAGCCATTTTATCGGAAGCCGACAAACTCGATATGAATGTATTGGTCGGTGTAGGCCTGTTTGCATGGTTTGATTTCGGTCAAGAATCGTTGGAATGGCATAAACAAGTTGCACGGGATTTATGGAATAAATACGGGCATCATTCCTCTTTTTATGGTTTTTATGTTTCCGAAGAAAGCGGCGGAAGCCTCGATAACTGGGAAAAAGAAGAAGCCCTACGCATTGTGCGTAAAAATGAAATGGTCCGTTTTTTTCGGGAATTCAAGGCTTTCTGCAAGCGTTTGGCTCCGGCGAAACCGGTTATGCTTGCAACCAATAGCTTCGATATTCCTTCCGGAGCGGACACCTATCCTGCATTATTGGAAAACTTGGATATTTTGTGCCCTTTCGGATTTGCCCGCATGCCGGAAAACGATCTGACCGGCGAGCAGGCGGCAATCTTGCTGCAAGAATTGTGTGACAGGGCAGAAGCTCATCTTTGGATGGACTTGGAAGCGTTTTTGTTCAATGAAGACCAATCGTTATATCCGCGTCCTGCAAAAGAAATTATTTACGATTTAAATTTGTTCGACAATTTCGAAAAAATCTTGTGCTATCAATTTCCCGGAGTATTCAACTCTCCCGAAATGTCTGTCAGAATTGGCGAAGCGCGTACACTTGATTTGTATAACGATTATCAAAATTACCGAACAAACGTATTGAAAACAACTTTAAAAAGGCAAAATAAACCCTGAATATTAATTTAATAAATATTAAAATATGAAATACGCATATTTATTACTTATCTTTATCGCAGCCTGTTCCGGCGAAAATTCAAACAAATACGATCCGGCAAACAACGATCCACCGGAAACAGATGGTAATACTGTGGTTGAAAATGAATTTTTGGAGAAAATAAAAGGCAATTCCATACAAATTGACATGACCGTATTGCCGTCTTTGAATATTACTCCGGAAACGCTTGTTAGCGATTTGAAAAAAGCGAACGTTACCTCCGTTCATGTATTTATCGCCAATTATTGGGACGGTAAAAAAGACGATGCTATTTTTATACCGGAATACATGGATGCTCTGAAAAACAATGGAATAGCCGTATGGCTTATGATGGGAGGAAATTGTTTTTACGGAAACACTCCACTCCCTGCTGCATGGGAAATGGAAACACTGACTCCTTACGCAGGCATTAAATTTTATTCCTTCCACAACGACGATTATGTGAACTGGCAGGTAGAGCGGGTAAAAACCATCATGAAAAGCTATGATTTTATCGGTATCGAGTTTGCAGAATCTTATTTTCCCGAATGGAAAACCATCCTCACCAATGGCGTCTATGGCGATGTAAGTTCTTTCGCAAGGGAAAAATTTTCCAAAGAATACATGCACTTAACAAATGTGCTCTCTTTCGATGAAATCAAAAATACGCCGACGACTTATCAGCAATGGATCACTTACCGCGCGGATGCTGTTGTGAATTTCAATCAGAAAATTAAAGATGCCATCAAAAGTGTAAATCCGAACACGCTCTTTGCCGCATGGGGAATCGGCATCAGAGAAGGTTCCCTGCCGGAAATACGCGAACATTGGGGATTGGATATGGAACGCATCGTGAAAGAGGTAAAACCCGATCTGATCTTTATTCAGACCGCATCGCAAGATTGGGGGGACGCCGCTTTGCCGTATCATTACTTGGCCGACTATTCTTACATCGTAAATGCTTTGAAAAAAGCTGATTCTAAGGTCGTTTTGGGTATTCAGACGGATATCGCATCGCTTTCGTGGAATAATTCCGGCGCACCCAAACGTACATGGGACTGGTGGATGAATTTCTGCAATCTGTCTCTAAAATCGGGGTATTATACAAATACGGCGTATGAATATTGCTTTTACAAAAAACAGGATTTGTGGAAGTAATCAACAAAATGTCGTTTTTGAAAACAGGAGAGCCTTCGGTTCATTTAGCCGAAGGCTCTCCCGTTGTTATCGGACAGCGTACTTTTATTCGACCAAATCCTCCGGCAATAGTTTTGCCACGGCCGGATCTGTTTTTTCGTTTCGACTGTCGTTTTCCAATTCATCGGCAGGTGCATCGCTCGATTTATTGCTGTCCAAAATCTCTTTCGAACGCGACGCCCATTGACGTTTTCCAAACACCGTTTCGAGGTCGTCGGCGTAAATCATCTCTTTTTCGAGCAAAATAGAGGCTAATCGGGCATGGCCTTCGGCATGGTCGGAAAGGATTTTTTTAGCCCGTTCGTATTGTTCTCCAACTAAAATTTTTACTTCCGCATCAATCAACTCGGCCGTTTTATCGCCATAAGGCTTGGTAAACGTATAATCCTGTCCGGTGGAGTCGTAGTAGCTCAAGTTGGGCAGTTTATCGCTCATCCCCATATACATGATCATGGAGTATGCCTGTTTGGTTACCCGTTCCAAATCGTTGACCGCACCCGATGAGATTTTGCCGATAAACAATTCTTCGGCTGCACGTCCGCCGAGCAGGGCTGCTATCTCGTCAAGCATCTGCTCTTTGGTGGTAATTTGCCGTTCTTCGGGCAGGTACCATGCTGCGCCCAGCGCTTTTCCACGGGGGACGATGGTTACCTTCACCAAGGGGCTGGCATGTTCCAAGAACCAGCTGATGGTGGCATGTCCGGCCTCGTGTACAGCGATAGATTTCTTCTCGTCTTGCGTGATGATCTTGTTTTTCTTTTCCAATCCGCCCACAATGCGATCGACGGCATTGATGAAATCGTCTTTCCCGACAAATTTCTTCTTCGCACGGGCAGCTATCAAAGCGGCCTCGTTGCAGACGTTGGCAATATCGGCTCCCGAAAATCCCGGCGTTTGGCGGGCAAGAAATTCTACATCCACAGATTCGTCGATTTTTATGGGGCGGAGATGCACAATAAAAATATCTTTGCGTTCGTTCAAATCGGGAAGTTCCACGTAGATCTGGCGGTCAAAACGTCCTGCACGCAACAATGCCTTATCGAGAATATCGGCACGGTTGGTGGCCGCCAAGATGATCACGCCGCTGTTGGATCCGAAACCGTCCATTTCGGTGAGCAGCTGGTTGAGCGTGTTTTCGCGTTCGTCGTTCGACCCGAAATTGACATTCTTGCCACGGGCGCGTCCCACGGCGTCTATTTCGTCAATAAACACAATACACGGCGCTTTCTCTTTTGCCTGACGGAACAAATCACGGACGCGCGACGCGCCGACGCCCACAAACATTTCCACGAAATCGGAACCCGAAATGGAGAAGAACGGCACATTGGCTTCTCCGGCCACCGCTTTTGCCAACAAGGTTTTTCCCGTTCCCGGAGGGCCTACGAGCAATGCGCCTTTCGGTATTTTTCCCCCAAGATTGGTGTAGCTGTCGGGTTGTTTCAGAAACTCCACAATCTCCTGCACTTCTTCTTTGGCTTCCGATAGTCCGGCAACGTCTTTAAACGTAACTCTTGTCCCCGATTCCTTATCGAATAACTGCGCTTTGGAGCGTCCTACACTGAAAACGCCGCCTCCGCCACCGCCTCCCTGCATGCGGCGCATCATCCAAATCCAAAAAATGATGATGAGGATGAAGGGTGCGGATGTGAGCAGGATGCCCCATAATTCGGACGACGGGTCGAACTTGACACGGATGTCGTAATTGTTCTCGGCCTTCACCTGATCGATGAAAGTGGATACGGCGTCAACCGAAGGTATGTTCACGAGGATGGTGGGGCTTTTGCCGGCTTGCTCGGCACGGTCTTTAAATATATGGGACACCGATTCTTCCCTTACATGGGCTTCGGCAGTTGCTTTTTTGTTGAAAACGACAATGTCGCTAACCCTGTTTTCACGGACGTAGGTTTGAAAATCGGACCATTCCACCTGTTTCACCGTGGTGTCGTGTCCCATAAACAACATCCCGATAAGCACGAGGAAAATCAACCCGTAAATCCAATACGGATTGAAGGGCTGTTTGGGACTCTTGCCTCCCAAATTGGGGGGCATTGGCATCTTGTTTTGTTTTTTCTCGCTGTTTTTTTTATTTTCTTTATCCATTGATTCCTAATCCTTTCGTATGTAACAAATTCTGTGTGAAATATGTTTTAATCCAAAGCCGGTATATTCTCGGTTTTTGCATCTTCCCATAAGTGATCGATGTTGTAAAACGCACGCATTTCGGGGAGGAAGATGTGTACGATGATATTCCCGTAATCAATCCCAACCCATTCCGAACGCTGTTGTCCTTGTACGCGGATGGGTTTTTCTTCCGTGGTTTTCTTAACCACGTCTTCCACCGATTCGGCCAAAGCCGACACTTGCGTGGGCGTGTTGCCTTCGCAAATGACAAAATAGTCGCATATTGCGCCCGGAATGCCTTGAAGACGGATTGTCGTGATGTTTTTTCCTTTTTTTTCCTGTATCCCTTCGATGATACGTTGTAATAATTCGTTTTTTTCTTTCATTCGCTGTTTTAGTGAGTTAAGGGTGCAAAGATAGCGCGTTTTTTCTTATGGCGGAAAAGAAAATGCTTTTTCGTCCCCTTATTTTAATAAAGTATTGCAAAAAGGATGCCAAAGAAGGTGATGCAGGGCTGCCGAATTTTATTTATTAGGCAAGGGATATTCTCTTTCCGGCACGTTTATTCGATATCGCCGTGGAAAGAGATGGGTTGCCTGTCGGTAGAATTCACGTCGAGCCGGGCGTTCCCGTTTTCCCAAACATCGAGCGATAGCGTTGTGTCCCCCCATCGCAGGTCTTTCGGGATGATTTCTATGCGCCAATTACCGGCTTTCTTTCCTTCCGATACCTTGTAATCGAAATCGGTACTGGTGAATTTAATGCCGCCTTCGTCCGGATTTATCGGAGCAATGTAAGCGCGACCATAATACGGCAGATAAGCGCGAACGCTATCCTTCGACACCTTTAAATCGTAATATGGACTCAGGGATATCGAACGGTAACCGGTTGGATAGGCATACGTGGCTTTAAACGTGAAACGGAAATCCTCTATTTTTTGACGGATTTCCTGTGCTTGCGCTTCTTTTTGCGCGGACGATAACGAACTGCCGCAGCTCGAAAACAACAGAGCTGTAAACAAACAGGCTGATAATGTGCTGGTTATTTTTTTCATTTCAAAAATCTCCTTATCATTGATGCGTCAAGCCGAGCGGGAAAATGGATCCCGGAAGACGTCTCTTTCCCTATAAACGCCGGCGTTATCGGAAAGTTTAATAAGAAAAGTCTAAAAATGGAAAATAATTGATCAAATAGAAGACCGCTAAAACCGCAGTCATAAAATAAAAACTCCTGACCGCCCATTTCGAAACCGTTGTGGAATAAAAATAGGCGATGACGAAAGAAAGCAGCGCTATTCCCGGAAACGACATGAAAATCGTTTGCTCCCAATAAAGAATTTGTAAAAAGACAAGGATAAACAAGACGAAAATAATGAATTGCAATGTGATGTGTGTTAATACTTTGCTTCGGGCGTAAGAGGCAAAAGACAAAGACATATAGGTTAGGAAGAACAACGCGGCAACGGCGACCGAAATCCATTCGGACGGGGAGATTTCAGGCCTCTCGAAAATGGATATTTCTGCGAAACTGAGGAAAGGGGCGATAAAACCTTCTGTGCCGTCGAAAAAATAAAAGACGCCGAAAGCGCACCAGTAAACCAATACAACTCCCAACAGCGACGATAAAAACGACTTGAAATAGAAACGGCGCATGGAAAACTCGCCCTTCCAAAACAGGGGCAGCAAGACTAAGGCATAAACCTGAAATAATCCGGCAATGCCGATCAATACCGCAGATTTGAAAGAATAGAGTTGCGTCTCGTATTTCTGATACGACGAAAGGAGCGGGAAAAAAGCGCAAAGGATAAAGATGAGGCTGATATAATCCGGCGTGAAAAGAAGGAAATAGGGATGTGAGCTGAAAAATATCAACGGAATGATAAACGGCAGGTTGCTGCGGTTATGAATGAGCGAGAACCGGTCGTTTAAAAGAGACAAAATCCACACAATAACGAAAACGGCCAAGGTGGATAAAACGAAAGAGACTTCAGGAATTTCAAAAAACGACGGAAGGTATTTCCATACAAATCCGGTATCGGGGAAGGCCGGACGGGGTATCCCCTGCACAAGAAAAAAACCGATGCGCATGGCTAAAGCCACGAGGATGGCAATTGGCGTTGCAAACCGCGACCCGACAATGTTGTATTTGAAATTCCTTACTGTTCCGTGCATCAAACAATTGAATTTAAGACCGTTTTACAAGTCAAATCCGATATCGCGGCGGAAATATTTCTTGTCGTAACGGATGGCGTTTGCATTTTTGAATGAAATGGCCAGCGCTTCGGCCTTTGTTTCGCCATACGACGTAAGGGCTATGACGCGCCCGCCCGAAGTTACAACCTGCCCGTCTTTTTGCGCGGTTCCCGCGTGGAAAACAATGCTCCTTTCCACATCGTCCAAACCCAAAACGGGTTTCCCTTTTTCATATTCTTCGGGATAGCCGCCCGACACCAGCATCACGGTAACGGCCGTGCGAGGATCGGTTTCGAGCGTTTTTTTGTGGAGACTACCCCCTGCTACGGCCTCAAACAGGTCGAGCAAATCCGATTGGATGCGCGGCATCACTACTTCGGTTTCGGGATCGCCCATCCGCACGTTGTATTCGATAACCATCGGCTCGCCTTTCACGTTGATCAGGCCAAGGAAGATAAAACCCTTGTATTCAATATGTTCTTTTTTCAAGCCTTCGACCGTCGGGACGATGATGCGTTCTTCGACCTTCTTCATAAAGGTTTCATCGGCAAAAGGCACGGGCGACACGGCGCCCATCCCTCCGGTGTTTAATCCGGTATCTCCTTCGCCGATGCGTTTGTAATCTTTCGCTACGGGCAGGATTTTATAGGAATTTCCGTCCGTCAGCACAAAAACCGAACATTCGATCCCCGACAGAAATTCCTCGATGACCACGGTCGCGCTCGACGCTCCAAACATCCCGTCCAACATCTCGCGCAGTTTTTGCTTGGCTTCTTCTATCGAAGGAAGAATCAGCACGCCTTTTCCGGCGGCCAATCCGTCGGCTTTCAACACATAAGGCGCTTGGAGCGATTCCAAAAAGCGGAAACCCTCTTCGAGCGTGGCGGCTGTAACGCTCCGGTAGCGAGCCGTAGGGATTTGGTGGCGTTTCATAAATTCCTTGGCAAATTCCTTGCTCCCTTCGAGTTGCGCCCCGGCTTTCGAAGGGCCGATAACGGCGATGTGCGCGACTTCGGCATCGTCGCGGAAAAAATCGTAAATGCCCTGTACTAACGGGTCTTCCGGGCCGACAACAATCAGGTCTATCCGATTATCGAGCGCGAAGCGTTTCAACGCAGGGAAATCGGTGGCCGCAATGGGCAGGTTTGTTCCCGTCAGGGCTGTACCGGCATTGCCCGGCGCAATGTACAGGTTATTCAGTTTTTTACTCTGTTTCAGTTTCCATGCGAGGGCGTGTTCGCGGCCGCCGGATCCGAGGAGAAGGACATTCATATATTTACGGTTTGAGATGATCGTTTGAACCACAAAAGTAATAAAAAACGTCGATTCGAAATAAAAATTGGAATATTTGCGCGGGGCAACCCGTTAAAAATTCGATTAATTTGCCGCAAAGGTGCAAAGACACACGATGGTTTTGTAAAGACAGTGAATGTCGTGTCTCTATGTTCAATTCGAAATTGAAAAAAATCCCTGCCGATTTCACAACCTGCAGGGACCATTGTAGCTTTTGTAGTAAAAAAAAGACATCAGCTAAAAAATTATGGATATTTTTTTCTTTTATGATCGTTGCGGCCTTGGGGGAATCCCGTCCGTCCCCCCTGCGGTATAATCTTAATTTTCACCGCTTAGTTTCTTTACGCAGCGAACGGAGTGTCCGAAAGCGCGATAAAAGTGGGTGTCCGCTCTCACTATAGTGCCGGAGAAGACCATTTGGCACGAATATATGTCGATTGTTGTATTGTTGCCGCCCAGCGTACTGCTCCAATAGTAGCCTTGTATGCCCGTATCATCAACAATGCCCTTCTCACATTCCCGGAGACCGGCCGCAGGCAGGAACATCAGAGGCATGGGAGCGCTGTCGGCGGTGAGATCGGCGCCTTCGGCGAAAACAGTATTCCGCTTATCTACAGTGTTGATAGCTGTATTCCGCGCATCATAGATAGCATAACCGTTCATCTTGCCGCTCGTGAAAGATGTGGCCGCTTTTTTGTCCGATACCCTTACCCAAACAACATTGGCATTGTTTTTAGGAACATACCATGTATCGCTATAACTGCTAAGGTTATCATTATCACCATTTGTATAGAAGAGGTCCCCTTTAATGCTATTCGAAAGACCGTTCTCGTTCAGAATCAGCGCCCATTCGTGTTGCGTAGGGACGCGGTAACCATTGGGGCAGGGATTTTTTAAATTGTTGGCAACGTTTGAACTGCCGTTAAAGTCCGTGCCCGATGATGTTGAAGACCGAAAGTCAGTCTGTTTGGGGATGCCGAGTCCGTTACCCCATAGGTTAGAATTTATGGTATGGTCGGAAGTCCAGTTGGCCGGATTAGAGTAGGATATACCATAAACAAACTTCGTCGGGCTATCGCTTTTGGTATAGAGATCTGTAGTGAAGAAATTCGGAGCTTCCACCACTGAGTCGCGCAGACTGTGCTCCACATCCTTTCTTCCCCACTGCCACAGGCCTCCATAGACGCGAATGTTCTTATCATCGCTGTGCGGGTAGGCCATCTGCTCTTTGGGCGAGAGTTTGGGGTCGGCGCCCAGATTGTAGGTCAGGAAGGTAAGCTCGCCAACCGTTTGGGACTTGCCATTCTTATCGGTATAGGCATAAGCTGTGGAGCTGCCCAGCGGGATGGTACATTCGTATTCATCGCCCGTGTTTTCGGTGAAGGGATAGTAGTCGCCTCTGCTGGCTTCTACACGCATCGTCAGGGTGTAGGAGTAGCCGATTAGCAACGCTGTAGAGAAGCTAACCAAGGGGTCGGTTACTGTTTTTTCACCCGACGGGGCATCTACTCTCAGTGTTCCGATGAATTTCAGCGATGGTTTTTTATTGCCTGTAAATACACAGCGGGATGTTGTGCTTGTCGCCACGGTGTCGGTTGGAGCGCCAAAAGTGAAGGTCTGCGACAAGATTGTATCGGTTGGGGTGATGGCTCCGGTATTCAGGTTCAGCTCTCCCCGATATCCGGGGTTAAGCGTGGCCGATGTCGGCACGGAGGTAATGGAGTTGCCCGTCAGGAAGCTCGATATGCGTACTGTTACTCGTGTGAAACAGTGCTTAAAGGTGATCGACACATCCGGAGTTGGGGCGGGAGTCAAATTCACGTCGCCTGTCCAGTAGAGGAGATCGTTCGACGGATCGACGGTTATGGCAGTGGCCGATGATCCCACCTCTTGGGGCGCCTCGGTTTTTGAGTTATAGGAAATGGCTACCATTTTGTACTGCCCGTTTTCCAATCCGGAGATGGTAGCGGCCTTTTCGGCTTCAAAAACGCCTTCATAGACATGAGTTCCGTCGGCCTTATAAACAATCACGCGGAATTTGGTATCTTTTTCCATCGGTGAAGTGTTATCGGCGCGGGTGGCGGCCACCGGGTCAGGCGCAAGGGTATAAACTAAGGAAAGGCCGTCGCCCAAGTCCTGTGTTACCGTCTGTGGTTGCATTTGGGCGCGGGTCAGCGCTTCGGCGCCGCCTTTGGCGATGCCGCCCACGCTGAAAGTGATGGAGCCGGGGGCCGAAAGGGTTGCGTTGTCCTGCACTTCGTCCGCACAGGACGTCAAGCCGCATATCAACGTGCATGCAAGGCTACAGAACAGCATCCGGCGGTATGTTGTAATTTTTGAGAATGGAGAATTCATTTCTTGATGGTTTAAAATTATTGTTAAATCAGTCCGGGATAAGTGGTGTCGTACAGATCTCCTCCGTCTTCATAGTTTTCGTAATCAACGGTAATGCTGTTTGGGAGTTCTTTTACACAGCGTACCGAAGCCCCGTGTGCGCGAGCGCTGCCGCTACCCGAGTAAATACGTGAGTGATCGAAGTACATACTGCTCGATAGAGTATTGTCGCTCACTGTACTGGTCCAATAGTAATTAGATTGACTTTCATTCTGAGACACTTTTCCTGTATCACGATCCCGAAATCCGGCCGCAGGTAAAAACATCAAGGGTTCGGGAGCAGCAGAGAGAGTCAGGTCGTTACCGGCATCAAAGACCGTGTTCCGTTTGTCCTGAGTATTGATGGCTTCAA
>JAISUH010000018.1 GCA_031272205.1 Dysgonamonadaceae bacterium
ATAAACGGATTAAACACCGGTAAAACACTCATATCCATTTCTGTAATACTGATGCGGCAGCCAAGTTCCGAAAAAGCGACTATTGTTTTTTCCACTTCGTTTATATCGGGGAAACTCATTTTGCAGTCGGGGTTTTCTTCCAAATAGTTCAACTGTGCGGCGAGTTTGCCTGCCGACCAGCGGTCGTCGGCGTCAAGCCACGCGATAAGTTCGCCGGTCGCCTTCGAAAGGGCGAAATTGCGGGCGGCGGAAATGCCGGAGTGGGGTTGGCGGAAGTATTTTATTGTATTTAAACCTGTTAGGTTTTGAAAACCTAACAGGTTTTCAATGACATCCGCCGTCCCGTCTGTCGAGCCATCGTCAACCACAATGATTTCTATATTGTCGTAATTCTGCGCCAGCACGCTGTCTATCGCTTCGGCGATGTAGTTGGCGCAGTTATACGTTGGGATTAAAACCGATATTTTGCCGTGTTCGTTCATAATTTTTCGGTAAAATGCTTTAATAATTCCACATTGGCGGCAAGATTGGGACAGAGGTTAATCTGGTAATATTTCATACCGGAAATCATTTCCTTCAACGAATTGATATACTCCACATCGAAAAGCAGCCCCATCTGCGAAGCGGTCGAATAGGCGACCTGCACCACAACTTTATCCCTGTTTATCGCCTCGATATACGGCTTTTCAATCGCTGCAATTTGCGGATAAACAATTGCCTTAATATCCAGTTCCGGCACAAAACTGCCGTGATGAGCGCTTATTTCGACCGAGTGTTTTTCTTCATTATACCAACTGTTCCATAAGTATTTCGCCTGCAAGCCGGGCATTTGCGGATACATTGCAGGATTTATATTTATCGTGGAATAAATGGGATAAGCCGTAAGATACGCCCCATTTTTCGCTATAATCGAATAATCGTCTGAAACATACTGAAATCCGCTGAGCATCGCCGAAACAGCAAGCGTGGATTTCCCGCCGCCGCCTTTTGCCGCTATCAAAACGCCCTTGTTGTCGATGCCGACAGCCGCCGCGTGTATCAACATCTGTTCCGGCGTTCGCGACAGTTTATTTATTTGTTTTACAAACAGATGCCCCATTCTGCGAATCCGGTCTTCGAGCGAAAGCCCATCGCCGGGGATATAAAAAATTTCCGCATCTTTCGCCTTATCGGGCAAAACATCATCTTTCCAGTAAACGAAACCGTTTTTTTCATCCGCCGAAGACGTATTTTTCAGGCAGAAAGCAAAATAGGTTTTAATGTAAATGTCAAGTTCGGGAATGTGATTCTCAAAACGCACATTTGTCGCGCCGAATTTGGCAAAATAAACATTCGCATCCTTCGAATTACAGGACAAAGCGTTACACTTTTCGAGAATTATACAAAACTTCGAAACTGGCGATTTTATATCCATATCCATACACATGCCATAGTTTAGTTTCACTCATTAAATATCGCAATCTTGGGAATCCTTACATCCATAATTTTCAACTTCGTTTGTTTCGCCAAGACCAAAGGGTGATGATGCCCTGATAAACCGCTGCAAAGTTAAAGATTTTTCTTCTTAATTGCACGATTATTTCACAAAGAAATGAATTTTTTTAGAAAAAAAAAAAAAAACGATTATTAATTAATATCAATTTTAAAGTGATCATTACTTTTTCACCGTATTTTCACTGTAAAAGTACAAATTCTACATGAAATAACAAAACGTGTAAGCTGTTTTTTCCTTTGATGTGTTTCTCTGCAAAATGCAAAGCAGAACGTCCCCTGATTTTTCAGGCAACGCCAATATCCCGTTTGTTGTTGTGATTCACAAAATACTTGATGGAAGCATCCGCAAAGGGCCGAAACAGAAAGGGTATTTTTTTAGCGCCCAATATAAAATTGTGAATCATCCATACTTTTGAGTAGGTAATATAGTCTTGCAGCGATTTTTTCTCGTTGATGTAATTCCATTCCCACCAGTGAGAATTAAAGATTTCCTCCACCAGTGAGAATTCAACCTTCAAATCAATATCTCGCTGATTTTGTTGCAGTTCTACCGACAAGTGTTTCGGCAAACGACCGGGCAACAAATCGTCGAAAACGTTCAGCATCAGTTTCACTTCGTTCAACAGACCGATTTTAGCGGCATTTGCAAAAAACCGTTCCCAATCGAACTGAGGATACGATTCTATGATTCTTGCCGTGTCAAACAGCCAAAAAATATTCCTTTTCGTTTCGGTCATCTCAATAAAGGTGGTTTCGATGAAATTGTATTGCTCGTTCCACATCGTTATCAACAGCAGATCCTCAATTAGCGGCATCCGCACTTTGATGCCGAAAAGCGCTGTATCGGGCGCATCTGCAAAAATTTGCGCTTCCATTTCCTGCACATTTTTCCTCCATTTGAACATCGTTTTATGAACGTCAATCGCGACCTCGCCCTTGGTCAAATCTTTTGAGTGTTCTATGAAATAGTCCTGAGGCGTAAAACCCAAATCGACAGCTGTTTGTATCGTTTCGTCAAAAAATTTTTCGGGAACATAAAAATCGACATCGTACATATTCCGCAGTTTGCCGGGGAACAAAAACTTCATCGCAATACCCTTCATTAACATAAAGGGGATATTTTTCCGGTTCAACTCGCGGGCAACTTCCTGTAAACCCATCACGAGCGTTACGTTTTTCTTTTGAATGAAATGTTTCACCTTATCGATTTCGGAACGGAGCGACGGAGGAAAAGTCAAATCGGGATATTTGCTCTGAAGAAAAGACAACAAATACCTCCGTTCCATCGAAAAGTCCTCTGTCTTACAATCATGCAAAATTTGGTCCAAATCGCTTTGGACAACCTTTTCGGCATGATACAACTGTAAAATAGTGATATCGTTTTGGCGTAATTGAGAATAAAATAAACTGCTAATATCCATTTGTCCTGATTTTATCACACAAAGTTTATCCTGATTTTATCACACAAAGATAATAGAACAAAATTAAAAAGCAAAAAAATAACGGTCGTTTGCGCGAGATGAAAGAACAAAAACACAGGAAAAATGGTTACACTACAATCGTGGCAGCACATCTGAAAAATTGAGCCGATGGTCGATGGCAAATAAACGATAAATAAGGTGTTGCAAGATTTGACGGGAAGCATCAATTTCCCAAAAAAATGATTTTTTTACAAAAAAAAAGAGGGGAGGCATGCAACGTTTTTTCCATTTTTTTGTCTATAAAATGTGATGCGGTAAAATATGAATGACTCGCAACTGATATTGGCGTGTAAGAAACAGGACAGGAGAGCCCAAAAAGAGTTGTACGAAACGTACGGCCCTAAAATGATGGGAGTTTGCCTGCGATACACTAATGATACCGATTCTGCACGCGATTTGTTACACGACGGGTTTATTCAAATTTTTACGCAAATCGGCTCGTTTTCGGGCAGGGGTTCTTTTGAAGGTTGGCTGAAACGTATTTTTGTGAATTTGGCGCTCAACAATTTCAGGCGGGAAAACCAGGAAAAAAAAATGTTTGACTCGTTCACTTACGACCAGACGGTCGATACCACCGGCGAGGACGACGATTTTTTCGACTGGACAGATATCACAAGGGACGATCTTTTGGATATGATCAGAGAGCTTCCGTCCGGCTACAAAGCCGTCGTTAACCTGTTCATATTCGAAGAGATGTCGCACAGGGAAATCGGTGAAGCCTTAGGCATCAGCGAAACGGCTTCACGCTCGCAATATTCGAGAGCCAAAGCTCTTTTGAAAAAAAAGATTACAGCCATCACAGGAAAAAATAATCCATTAAAAAAACAGAATGAAAGATAACATCGATCAAATAAAACAACAGATTCAATCGAAATTTTCCGATTTTGAGGTTCCCCTTCCTCAAGACGGTTGGTTGCGGATTGAAAACACCCTCGACAAAATGTCGGAACCGGCGCTTATCCGTCGCCGGCTTTGGTATTGGTATTCGGGCGTCGCCGCCGCGATTGCCGCGCTTGTCGTCGGGGGCTTTTTCCTGTTCCGTCAGCCGACTTTAAATACGAATATCGCCGATCTGTCGCCCGTTAGCGCCCCCTCCTCCCTATCGACGGAAACGGAGAAAATTGCGCCCGTGCCGGAAAAAGAAGAACCGACCGCAATCAAAAATCAGCAGAACATCCCCGCACAACAGCAGGTAAGGCTTCGCCAAGAAGCTCAAGCGGAAAAAACGGTAGAATCGGTTCCGCAAACTGACGAAAAAGCGATTCTCCCCACACCGGAAGAACGTCGCGAGGCGGCTAACAGCGCCACCGACGATAAACCTCTCATCGCCGAAGAAAAAGAGAAAAAGGACGCAAAAACAGAAGATCGGCAAGCAGGAAACGCTTCTTCGCAAAAGCTCGACGAAGCTGAACAGAAGAGACTTATCGAAGAATTTTTCAACGCCGGCAAGCGCGACCTTTTTGCCCAATCGGATGCGAAACCCAAAAAATCCCGCAAAAGGGGCGAATTGGCTTTCAACGGAAAAGGGGGACTGTCGTCGTACCAGTCGATAAGCAATGCCCCAATGATGCTGCGCAGCGCGGACACGCAAAGCGATATGCCTTCCGACATGCCAAACGGACAGTTAGCCATGACAAGTCTCGAAAATTTAAGTAGCAGCCAAACCTTAGCCGACGTATCCTCCAATACATCGGAAAAACAACATTCGCAGCCGGTATCGTTTGGCATTACGGTTTCACGGAATATTAACGGCCGGTTCTCCATCGAAACCGGACTGATATACACCTATTTACATTCACAAACGAAAAATACGGCTCAAAGCGCGAAAAACGAAGACTCGCAATATTTTCATTATCTGGGGATTCCCGTCAATGTGAACTATTCTTTTGCTTCGTTCGGAAAATTAGATATTTACGGAACGGTGGGCGGCTCCATAGAAAAAGACCTGTACGGAGAAGCCAAATACTTCGACGAGGCGCAAAGCGAAATCATGAACAGCTCGTCCGAACGCCAAATATCGAAAAAAATAAAGCAGGAAAATCCGCAAATCTCGATAAACACCGGGATTGGCGTTTCCTATCCGCTAAACCATTACTTGCGACTGTACGGGAAAATCGGCGGCTCCTATTATTTTGATGCAAAAAATGAATACCCCACCATTTATTCCGACAAGAAGATTCTGTTGGACATGAATGCGGGCTTAAAATTTGAGTTTTAAAAAATTAATCACATAAAAAAAAACAAAAAAATCATGAGAAAATTCATCTTATTTTTCAGCGTAATCAGTCTGAGTGTGTTCCTGAACTCGTGTTTGGGTGAAGGGGGCAATTCCTTTTCGGAGGATTCCATTGGTTACATTACTACAGACTATAGCACAGGCTTGACGTATGCAAGGACATTGACCGGCCGATTTATCACCTCCAGTGAGATCAAAGCGATGTCTCCCGGCACATTTCATTATTTCGTTTACAGCTGGGAAGAATCTTACGGAGCGGCTTATATCGGCGACGGCTATTACACGGTTTACAATGTAATTTCGACTTCTGACACGGAAATCGGCAAAAAAGAGGTTTTCCCTTACGAGGCGCCGACTGACGAAAATCAGATTCCCCTTGCGTCAACAACTCAATTTCAGGCCATTAACGATCTATACGGCACCTATATGGACGATTATTGGATTGTCGGATACGGTTACAAGATTAAAAAAGGCGAAGTTGTTTCCGCAAGTTTCTATGCTCCCGCTATCGATCAAAGCAGTTCGACCGCGACCGAAGTTGTGATAGACATCAGACTGACAAAATCGGGTACAGCGGAAACAACAACGGAGACTTCCGAGTCAAATATCATCGCCTTAAACATGTCACAGATTCGCAATCGCTACATCACCTCATCCACTAAAACCATGAACGTCAAGTTCCGCTTCTATGTGGATGGGCAAACTGACCCCTATACGACAGCAGCCTATCAAATGGCATCTTACGACGAATAAAAAGAAAAGAGAGAGATATAAATCTAATCTTTGTGAAATAAACCACGCAAGAGAACGGCAGCCCGATCGGGTTGCCGTTTTTCATGGTCAAAACATGCCAAAAAGTCAGGCTTTCATTCTTGGCAAAGATTTTGGACAATACCTGTCAAACGACGGTTTTTTGAAAATGAAATCGTCAGCTAAAAAATAAAAAAAGGAGATCACACTATTATGAATTTCAATAATTTCACAATAAAAGCGCAGGAGGCCGTAGAAAAGTCGGTTGAGATTGCGCAGGCCAACGGCCAGCAAATGATTGAACCTTCGCATGTGCTGAAAGGCGTGATGCAGGTGGGAGAGAACGTTACCGGTTTTCTGTTTCAAAAACTGGACGTAAATTTAGCGTCGCTCGAATCGGGATTGAACAAGAATATCGACTCGCTTCCGCACGTTTCGGGCGGCGAACCGATGCTCAGCCGCGAAACCAATGCCGTTCTTCAGAAAGCGAGCGATTTTGCCGGCAAGATGGGCGACCAATACGTTTCGATAGAACACCTTTTGCTGGGATTGATCAGCGAAAAAAACGCCGTTTCGGAACTGCTGAAATCGCAGGGCGTTTCTCAAAACATGCTCGAAGCGGCCATCAAAGAGCTCCGCAAGGGAGAGAAAGTTACTACCCAGTCGGCCGAAGATACCTATCAGGCATTGAGCAAATATTCGATAAACCTGACCGAAAAAGCACGGAACGGCAAACTCGACCCGGTTATCGGGCGCGACGAAGAAATCCGCCGCGTATTGCAGATTTTGAGCCGCCGCACCAAAAACAACCCGATCCTTATCGGCGAACCGGGCACGGGTAAAACAGCCATAGCAGAGGGTTTGGCACACCGTATCGTCCGCGGCGACGTTCCCGAAAATTTGAAAAGCAAGCAAATTTTTTCGCTCGACATGGGAGCATTGGTTGCCGGAGCAAAATACAAAGGTGAGTTCGAAGAACGGTTGAAATCAGTTGTAAACGAGGTAGTTAAGTCGGATGGAGAAATCATTCTTTTCATCGACGAGATTCATACCTTAGTCGGGGCCGGAAAAAGCGAAGGCGCGATGGATGCCGCCAACATCCTCAAACCCGCATTGGCGCGTGGTGAACTGCGGGCTATCGGAGCCACCACCTTGGACGAGTATCAAAAATATTTCGAGAAAGACAAAGCGCTCGAACGCCGCTTCCAAACCGTTATGGTGGACGAACCAAGCGAAACCGACGCCATTTCCATCCTCCGCGGTCTGAAAGAAAAATACGAAAACCATCACAAAGTGCGCATCAAAGACGAGGCGATAATCGCTTCCGTGCAGCTTTCCCGACGGTATATCACCGACCGCTTTTTGCCCGACAAAGCCATCGACTTGATGGATGAAGCCGCCGCCAAACTGCGTATGGAGGTCGATTCTGTGCCGGAAGAATTAGATGAAATCATCCGCAAAATCAAACAATTGGAAATTGAGCGCGAAGCCATCCGACGCGAAAACGACCCCTTGAAAGAAGAATTGTTGAGCAAACAAATCGAAAATCTGAAACAGGAGGAAAGCGAATATAAGGCCAAATGGCAATCGGAAACAGAGCTGATCAACCAAATTCCACAGACCAAACTCGACATCGAAGACGCCAAGTTCCAAGCCGATAAGGCCGAACGCGAAGGCGATTACGGCAAAGTGGCCGAATTGCGCTACGGGAAAATCAGAGAAAAAGAGGCCGAAATTGAAACGTTGAACCACAAACTGCACGAGCAACAGGGCAATCGCGCGATGATTAAGGAAGAGGTGGACGCCGAAGATATTGCCGACGTCGTTTCGCGCTGGACGGGTATTCCCGTGAGCAAAATGATGCAGACCGAACGCGAAAAACTCCTGTTCCTCGAAGACGAACTGCACAAGCGTGTGGTTGGACAAGACGAGGCTATCGAAGCTGTATCTGACGCCATTCGCCGCAGTCGTGCCGGACTGCAAGACCCGAAACGGCCTATCGGCTCGTTTATCTTCCTCGGCACAACCGGCGTGGGTAAAACCGAGTTGGCGAAGGCTTTAGCCGACTACCTGTTCGACGACGAGAACATGATGACGCGCATCGACATGAGCGAGTATCAGGAAAAATTCAGCGCAACGCGCCTTGTCGGAGCGCCTCCGGGATACGTCGGCTACGACGAAGGGGGGCAACTGTCGGAGGCTATCCGACGCAAACCCTATTCGGTAGTGTTGTTCGACGAAATCGAAAAGGCGCACCCCGACGTGTTCAACATCCTGTTGCAGGTGCTCGACGACGGCCGCCTGACCGACAATAAAGGCCGTGTGGTCAACTTCAAGAACACGATTATCATCATGACCTCGAACATGGGTTCGAGCCTGATTCGCGAGAATTTCGAAAAAATCAACGACAAAAACCGCGAGGGGATCATCGAAGACACCAAAGACCAGATAATGAGCATGTTGAAAACGACTATTCGTCCCGAATTTCTGAACCGGATAGACGAAATCATCATGTTCACACCGCTGAATCAGAAAGAAATCGCGCAGATTGTGCGGTTGCAGTTAGACGGAATAGAGAAAATGCTGTCGGAGAATGGACTCGAATTGCGTTATACGGATGAGGCTGTGGACTGCATCGCTAAAGCAGGCTACGACCCCGAATTTGGGGCGCGTCCGGTAAAACGGGTTATCCAACGGAAAGTGCTGAACCAATTGTCGAAAGATTTGCTGGCGCAAACCGTCGATAAATCGAAACCCATCATCATTGATGCGGTGGACGATACGGTATTTTTCAAAAATTGACTCAATTCCCCCTCTAAAAATTTGTCCCGATAAAAATAATACACTATTTTTGCAGTCCGAATTCGGGATGTAGCTCAGTCCGGTTTAGAGTACGCGTCTGGGGGGCGTGTGGTCGCTGGTTCGAATCCAGTCATCCCGACTGGAAAAACGTAGAAAGGTTGAAGGAAATCCTCCGGCTTTTCTACGTTTATTATTTATAATTTCCCCGGACATTTTTATTCGTTTGCGTGTAATCCGAAAATTTTATGTAGCTTTGCAAAAGCTAAAAAAACTGTGCCCATGAAATTTTTCATCGTTACTCTTGCTGCCGCCCTGTTTGTTTCCTGCGGAACGAAAAACGGATTGCAACCGACCGTCGAATTGCAAAATCCCATCATTCCGGGTTATTTTGCCGACCCGACAATCGTGGAACACGACGGTAAATTCTACCTGTACGTTACGGCCGACCCATGGGGAGCCGATTTCCTCAGTTGCTGGGTATCGGACAATTTTCGGGATTGGACGTTTCAACCATTGAACTGGCCAACCAAAGAGGCCTGCACTTCCCCCGCTTCAAACGAGAACAAGGTTTGGGCGCCTTCCGTTGTGAAAAAAGGAGGCCTGTTTTACATGTACGTCTCCGTCGGATCCGAAGTCTGGTGCGGAAAAGCAAAGCATCCGCTCGGCCCATGGGAAAATATGCTGGGCGACAAGCCGATGATTGCTTACGATCAGAGCCGCTTCTACCACGTGATTGATGCAGAGGCTTTTATCGATACCGACGGAAAAAGTTACCTCTATTGGGGTTCGGGATGGGACTGGATAAACGGGCATTGTTTTGCCGCAGAATTAAACGACGACATGAGTTCTTTCAAGTCCGCGCCCGTCGAGGTTACACCTTCGAACTATTTCGAAGGGCCGTTTATGGTAAAACACAACGACAAGTATTTCCTCACGTATTCCGACGGGAAAACCATCGACGACACCTACAAAGTGCGTTATGCGGTGGGCGACTCGCCTTTCGGCCCTTTCAAAGAAGCCGGCAACAGTCCGATTTTGAAAACGAGCCACAGCTTGCAGACTTTCGGACCGGGGCACCACAGCGTTTTTCCGTTTGACGGGAAAAACTACGTTTTGTACCACAAACACAGTCTTCCCTTTCCTGCCACAACGGTATTGCGCCAAGTCTGCATAAACGAAATGCCATTCGACGAAGCAGGAAACGAAATAACGACGATCATCCCTTACGACACGCAATCTTTCCCCAATTTGGCAAAAAAACAGCAGCAATACATCCCTGCGGAAAGCCTCACGGCCAGTTCGCAGCAATCGGATGACACCCTGCCCGAATATGCGGCGGACAACCATTACGGCACGCGCTGGGAAGCGTCCGACGAAGATACGACGCCGTCGCTCAGCGCCGGATTCAAGGGGAAAACGTCGGTTGATTCGTTGGAAATCCGCTTCGAATACCCGTGGAAAACCTATTTCGTGAAAATCGAATCGTCTTCCGACGGCAACAGTTGGCAAACCGTAGCCGATTACTCCGATTCCGGCATTTCGGGTTCGCCCGTTCTGGTGGGAATACATAAGGAAATCGAATCCGTCCGCATCGTTTTTGTCCGGAAAACAGACGATCCAAAACCCTCGGTTTGGGAATTGCGGTTCTATTAATTTCGGATGGAATGTTTTAGGTTGCCCTAAATGAACGAAATCACAAAAAAAATGCCTACCTTCGCAGCGCGTAAAAACTATACGGATTATGACGACAGATTTAAAGCAAGTTGGTGAACGCATCAAAGGCTTGCGCGACGCACTCGACCTTTCTCCGCAAGAGATGGCCGCCCGATTGGAGACCACTGCGGAAATCATTATCGAATACGAAATGGGAAAAAAAGACATCTCCCTTTCGTTTCTGAAACGCATGGAGAAAGAGTTCGGGATTGATTTGGCCGCGCTTATGTTCGGTTCCGAACCGAAAATGAACTCTTATTTCATCACCCGAAAAGACAAAGGCCCGGTTGTTGAACGTGTATCGGCTTATAAATACCAATCGCTCACCGCAGGATTTACCGATAACGCAGCGGAAGTTTTTATCGTTACCGTAGAGCCCAAACCCGAAGAGTCTGATTATTTCGAGAACATCCATCCCGGACAGGAATTTAACTTCGTGCTCGAAGGAAGCCTGTCGTTCTATTACAACGGCAAGGAGATGATTCTCAACGAAGGCGACAGCATTTATTTCAACTCGTCGCTCCCGCACGGGATGAAAGCGCTGAACGGAAAACCCGTAAGATTCTTGGTTGCGATTATTCACCCCTGACCAAAACAATAAACGGTCCTTTAAACTGTAAAAAGGTTATCATGATAGAGAAATTTTTAAAGAAAGTCGAATATACCTCATACACCGATTTTGTAGAGCATTTTGAAATAATCGTCCCCGAAAATTTCAATTTTGCTTACGACGTTGTGGATGAATGGGCACGTATCGATCCCGACAAAGAAGCCCTCTGCTGGACAAACGACAAAGGGGCGCACCGTAACGTTTCGTTCGCCGAATTGAAATCCGTCTCCGACAAAACCGCATCGTTTTTCCAATCGCTCGGCATCGGCAAAGGAGATATGGTGATGCTGGTACTGAAACGCAATATCGAGTTCTGGTACTCCATTGTCGCCCTCCATAAGATAGGAGCCGTAGTCATTCCGGCAACGCATCTGCTTACCGATAAAGACTTTATATACCGCAACAACGCCGCAAGCGTCAAAGCCATCGTGGCCACCGAAGAAAAAACGCTGATCCGCCACATCGATTTGTCCATGCAACACTCGCCCACCGTGCAGCACCGCATCTTGGTCGGCGAAAACGTGCCCGAAGGATGGGTGGATTTCCACAAAAAGGTGGAACATGCCGCCCCATTTGAGAAACCGGCTCATGTAAACGACAACGACGACATCATGCTGCTCTATTTCACATCCGGGACAACGGGGCAGCCCAAAATGGTAATCCACAACTTCACTTACCCGCTCGCCCACATCATCACCGCCAAATATTGGCACAATCTGCACGAAGGGAGCCGGCACCTGACCGTAGCCGATACGGGTTGGGGAAAAGCCGTCTGGGGCAAAATTTATGGTCAGTGGATCGCCGGAGCCAGCGTTTTCGTTTACGATTTCGACGGAAAATTTGCCCCGATTGATATGCTCGAAATGTTGTCCAAATATAAAATCACTTCGTTTTGCGCCCCTCCCACCATCTATCGCTTCCTGATTCGTGAAGATTTCTCCAAGTTTGATCTTTCGACTTTGGAATATTGCACTACGGCCGGAGAAGCGCTGAACCCCACAGTGTTCGATGCGTTCTACGAAAAAACGGGGATCCACCTCAAAGAGGCTTTTGGACAAACCGAAACGGTGCCCATCATCGTAACCTTCCCGTGGGTGCCGTCCAAACCCGGCTCCATGGGCGTTGCAAATCCCATGTACGACATGAAGTTGGTCGATCACAACGGACAACCCGTGGAAGACGGGCAAGAGGGCGAAATCGTTATCGATACAAGCAAAGGTTATCCACTCGGCCTGTTTATGAAATATTACCGCGACGAGGAGCTCACCCAACAAGTTTATCACGACCAAGTCTATCACACGGGCGATATTGCATGGCGCGATGAAGACGGATACTACTGGTTCGTCGGGCGCACCGACGATGTCATAAAAAGCTCCGGTTACCGCATCGGCCCCTTCGAGGTGGAAAGCGCCCTGATGACGCATCCTGCCGTTGTGGAATGTGCCATAACCGGCGTTCCCGATGAAATTCGCGGGCAAATTATCAAGGCAACCGTCGTGCTGGCCGAAGAGTACAAATCGAAAGCCGGTGAAGATCTGATTCTCGAAATTCAGAACCACGTAAAAAGCGTTACCGCTCCCTATAAATATCCGAGGGTCATTGAATTTGTAGATGGATTGCCAAAAACCATCAGCGGGAAAATCCGTCGCGTAGAAATCAGAGAAAAAGAAAACGAATAGACAACAAGTTATATTTAAGTTAAACTTTAAACAGCATTTATTTTTATGAAAAAAGCGTATGTTTTTCCCGGTCAAGGCGCACAGTTTGTGGGCATGGGGAAAGATTTATATGAAACATCGCCATTAGCAAAAGTACTTTTCGAAAACGCCAACGAGATTCTCGGATTCCGCATCACCGATTTGATGTTCGCCGGAACCGACGAAGATCTTCGACACACCCGTGTAACGCAACCGGCCATTTTTTTACATTCGGTCGTCTTGGCAAAAACACTGGGCGACGAGTTCAAACCCGATATGACAGCCGGCCACTCGCTGGGTGAATTTTCGGCCTTGGTGTCCGCCGGAGCTTTATCGTTCGAAGACGGATTGAAATTGGTTTACAAACGCGCTCTCGCCATGCAGAAAGCCTGCGAGAAAAATCCGTCCACGATGGCAGCCGTACTTGGATTACCCGACGAAAAAGTGGAAGAAATATGCGCCTCTATCGACGATGTGGTTGTTCCCGCCAATTACAATTGTCCGGGACAAGTGGTTATCTCCGGCACAATATCGGGAATAGAAGCGGCTTGCGAAAAACTGAAAGAGGCCGGAGCAAAACGCGCACTCCCCCTGAAAGTGGGTGGAGCCTTTCATTCCCCGTTGATGGAACCTGCCCGTCAAGAATTGTCGGAAGCCATAGAATCGACCGCTTTTTCGACACCTATATGTCCTGTGTATCAAAACGTTTCGTCCATAGCCGAAACAAATCCCGACATCATCAAAGCCAATTTGGTGGCTCAACTGACAGCTCCGGTAAAATGGACGCAATCGGTTCGGCAGATGATTGCCGACGGCGCCGCCGAATTTGTGGAACTCGGCCCCGGAAGCGTTTTGCAAGGTCTTATCGGCAAGATAGACAAAGACGTAAGCGTTACGGGAAACTCATAAAACGCATCGGAAAATCGGAGAGGGCGCCACATCATCCGCCCTCCCTGATTTTTTTTTTGAGCGTCGCATAAAAAATCCTCATTTTAAATTCTCTTAATAAAGGAAATTTGCGCGAACAAATATTTTAAGATAGATTTGCCCGACAAAATACATTATCGGATCACTAAAAATGAAATTCAACATGAAAAAATCGATTCTTTTCCTTTTGTTATTTTCCATCGCGGGACTCGGTGCGTTTGCACAGCAATCGGACGGCGATGAATTTTTCACCAAACCCGATTACAAACAGATAGAAAAAGCGACTAAAAATGCGTCTTCGCCCTACTATTTCCCGAAACTCATGCAACGTTACGAAGCGGCCGACTCGACCTTGACGCTCGAAGAGAAACGCCATTTGTATTATGGTTTCGTATTTCAACCCCAATACAGGGGCGTGGATACCCCCAAATTGAACGATAATCTTGCCGCTTCGTTAGCCAAACAGCAGTTCAGCAAAGAGGACTACAATCTGATTCTAACCCAGGCCGATGAAATACTGAAAGACGACCCCTTCAGTTTAAGGGCATTGGAGGCTCAATTGTTTGTTTATGCACAGGAAGACAATGTGAAAGGATACATCACAAACGTGATCAAGAAAAAAATTGTATTCGACGCCATTATCAGTTCGGGTGAGGGCGTGTCGAAAAAAGACCCGTTTTACGTCATCCGCGTGGGACACGAATACGATTTGCTGGGTTATTTCGGCTACCGTTTTGGCGGAGAAAACAAAATCCTGAAACAGGGAAATTACCTGTCCGTTGCCAATAACAAATACGGAATCAGCGGATTGTATTTTAATATAGAGCCTGTTTTTAAATATATGGGCAAGCATTAATCATCGAAGGAGGATTTATTGTGTTTATCATTGGCATAGCCGGAGGCTCCGGTTCGGGAAAAACAACCTTGGTCGATTCCATTTTAGAACGTGTTCCCTACGATCAAATTTCGTTGCTGGCGCAAGATTCGTACTACAAAGACAGCAGCCACCTGCCTATGGAACAGCGGCGTGTGTTGAATTTCGACCATCCCGATTCCATTGAATGGGACTTAATGTTGAACCACGTACTGCAACTGAAAAACGGCAATGCCGTTGAAACCCCCACTTATTCCTACCTCACTTGCACGCGCCAGCCCGAAACAATTCACGTCGAACCAAAAAAAATATTGCTGATCGAGGGAATCCTCATCCTTACCCATCTCCCGCTCTGCAAAGAGATGGACATGCGCATATACCTTGAAGTAGATGCCGATCTGCGCCTTTCGCGCATCATCGAACGCGATATGGAATCGCGCGGCCGAACGGCGCAGGACGTTATCAGACGCTACTACAAAACCGTGCGCCCGATGCACGAAGAATTTATCAAACCCTCGCGGGAACGCGCCGATATGCTTGTGATGGGCGGCGGACTAAACGTAAACGCCGCCGATTTTATCTCTGCCGCCATTTTGGGAAAACTCAACGGATAACCTCAAACGTTGAACGTCAAACCTCCTCAAACAACATTCGGGCGCGGCAAACGTTTCCTTTTTCGTGGGCGACAATCTGAAACAAAAAGTCGTTTTCGGCCTTCATTTCGCGATACACATCCCCGCTATCTCCGAACACAAGCTCCTTCAGAAAATTGATTTCGAAACGCTTCAACCGGTGTCCGGCATAATAATCAATCGAAAAACAATCCTCAATCCACTGTATATAGTGCATGGTATTGGCGTGTCGATTAATATCTATATCGCTGTACTTCACCTTGAAAGTGTTTTCTACCTCCCCTTTTACATTGGGAATGCGCGGAGGATCGCCGAGCGGGATGGGAGCGCCGACCTTGTATTCGTTCAGTTCGGGCAAGGTATTCAACAATACGCTCTGGCGGGTATCCATGTTCAGCATAGCCCACGAAGTACTCGCATAGCCGATCACCTGTCCGCTTTCGTCCGAAACCTGCATAACGCGCGTGGTAAACGTCGAATTGACGTCCTGAATCCATGTTGCAACGGTGAGGACGTCTTTGTCCACCGGAATACGGCTCATCTCCAACACAAAACGCAATAAAACCCAGGTGTGGTTGCGTTCTTGAAGATTGAGCAACCCGAACCCGAACTCATCGGCATTGCGTTCAGCAGCGCCAAGAAAAAAACCAACCAAGGATTCTAATGTAACATTATTCTGAAAATCAACATGATGAGGACGAACCTGAAAAATATACGACTTTTTTTCTGCCATAAGTCTCTCTTTTTTTTTCGACGCAAAGTTACAACTTTATGTTTTTCATTCCCCATAAAAGATTGTAAAATTATGCCGCTGAAAATAGCGTATCGGTCTCCGATATATAAATAGCGCTATTTTTCTTCGATTTTCAGCCATTATTTGCGAAATTTATAGTAACTTAGCGGCGGTTTTATAAAGCATTAAACATACGCCGGCTTTATCGAAAATCCGTATCGAAGAACATTTTTTTTTGAATCCTTTTAAGACGCGCAGTAATTATGTCCCAAAATACAGAATATATGTACCGTACCCGGTGGAGTACAAACAAATTTTTAGCTATGCTTTGTTTACTGACAATCCCCGGTCTGAATATCATATTGCTTTTTTACTGGGCATTTTTTCAAGACACAAGCAACACCCGGAGGTATTTCTCCCGTGCATTGCTAATCTGGTTGGGTATAATGCTCTTTCTTGTACTGACTTACAATATCATCAATTATTATATTGGTTTTGAAGATTTTCTGATCCTTCCGCAGGATGTTCAAGATCTTGCCGTCGAGCTACAATGATGCCATCTGAACCCCTCATTCGCAAATTTTTTTCGATTCTATGCAGTCGTTTCAAAAGTTTGTTGTAATTTAACGGCGAATTTTACAGCGCTTTTATGGATGAGCTTATTTTTACTGTAAAATCAAAGCTAAAAAAACCTCTTTTATAATTCTTTTAAATACGCAATTGACATGTCAAAAAACGCGGAAAATTCTTACCACGCCAAGTGGAACACAAGAAAGTACCTGAGAATGTTCTGTTTACTGACAATTCCCGGTCTAAATCTCTTGTTGCTTTTATATTGGGCATTTCTGCAAAAAACAAGCAGCACCATGAAGCATCTTTCCCGTGCAATATTAATCTGGTTGATCATCATCCTTATTATCGCCGTGGTTTATATCGTATTTTTTGCGCTTGGCACCGAACAAACCGTGAAAGTTCTTCAACTGATACTGATGGACTAACGTTTTACCGGGAAAAGTCTGAAAACAGCGTATTTGGTAATAGACTATCGTCTAACGTTGTTTCGTAATTCGTAATTGCCCCCCCTCATTTCCTCACACAGCGGACTGTTGAGCCGGTTTTGCGGTTGTCGTCGTGATCCACATCCAAATAATCGCCGGTGATATTCAGAAGGCTGGCGCCGTCGCCACTGCCAACCGAAGCGCTCCAATAGCGGCCATCGACGCCTGTTAATTCTAATCTCCCGTTTGTGTTTCGAAAGCCTGCAGCGGGAAAGAACCATGCCGAAGGGCCAAAAACGCCGCCGTTAACTAATCCCGTATATTGTCCGTTGGGATAATCGTACTGCTGTATGTTGCTATACACCAACCATTGAGAATCGCCCACACGACGCCAACCGTCTCTCAGCTCGGTTCCACCCCAACTGCTGTCATCCGTTGACGGCCCAAAATCGATGGATCGGGGCATCCGCCAATTACCCGGAGGCGCAGCTCCGGTCTGTGTCAGATACTTGCAGATGTCGCCCATGTAAAGAGCATAGTTTTCCTCCGGCATATCGTAGAGGTAAGTTGATTCGCGATCTGCGACAGCTCCGGCCGGATTGGCGAATGGAATGCCATTCCAGTCTGGCGTGCAGGGATTTCCATCGGGGTCGTTGACCGACAGGCTCGCGGCATTGGTCTGTATCCAGCCGCCCGAACCGTCGGGGATATAAAGGGGTGTACCGGTGGACGGGCTACCCGCCGTACCCGCAGAAAAAACCGGAGAAGCATACATAAACGAACCGGTACAGCTGGGAGCTATTCCCACTAACGAACCCCACTTAAAGAACACGCCCTGTTTTTTTTGAGATTGGGTCAGGGCGGAATCGTCGGCATCATCGCCCGCACAGCGCGGGATATCATCGAAAGTCAGTTTAGCGCCATCCCAATAGATATTGCTCGATGCATAGGCAGGGGTTTTTAGCCTCAGACGAAGGACATAGGACAATCCGGGCATCAGATTGAGTTTTCCGAACGAAACGGAGCTCAGCCTGCATGGCGTCGGATAGTCGAAATTGCGGAATTTATCCTTGATGGTCAATCCCGATACCGGTAACGTAAAAGAATAAACATCTTCTGTGTCGCCGGTAAAAATCAGGCGAGCGCTGCTCAGGGTGTCCATATTTGCTTCAGTCCCGCGCGTTCGCCACGAAAAATATTCTTCAGCGAGTGCAGAACCGCTTTTCGCGAGGGCGCCCCTGCAATCCATCGTGGCGGCGTAAGACAGGGGCAAGGGAATGGAGTTGGCCGCCACAGAGAGGATGTCCCAGCCGTTGTAAGTGCAGTCGATAACGACGTTCACTCGCGTGAACCTGTGTTTGAGTGCGTTTGCGCCCGTAAAATTCAACTCGGCATCCGATGCGCCGTTCACCGTCCGTCCCTCTATGCGAGCATAAAGCAGATCCCTGTCGTTTTCGGGCGTTACCGCAAATGACGGCGCCTCTCCGACAGTCGGAGGTATAGCAAAATCGGGCAAATCCACGGTCGAATGATAGGACACACAAATAAAATCGTAAGTCTCGCCCGACGGGACGGTGAACGCTGTAGCCGAGGGTTCGCCTATGATGAAGTCGCCGTGTGAAACGTAACTGTAATCGCAGCTCTTCACCGCAACTACTCGGCAGCGCGTTCCTCCCTCGATTGGAGCGGTAGCGCGGGTAGCAGTCTGCGGATCGGCTTCCACCGAGGCCTCCATTCTCAGGCCGTCGCCAAGGGGCGTTACAAGGGGCTTCGATGAGTGTTGTGAGCGGGTGATTTCTTCGAAAGAGGCGATGCCTCCGAATTTCACGCTCAAAGCAATGGGTTTGCCCTCGTCGCCGGAAGGAAGGATGTCGCATACAATGTCCTTGCTCAACTCATCCTTTCCGCAGGAAACAAAGTTGCAGAGCAGCATACCGACTAAACAGCAGAGCAGCAGTCGGCGGTATTTCGTAATCTTGGAAAACAGTATTTTCATCTCGTTCATTTAGTTCTTAACTCTTCGTTCTTAATTCTTCATCTGTTAATTGAAAAAATCCCCGCGGGTTTCACAACCAGCGAAGATTCAGAGCTTTGAAATAAAATTAACGTCAGCTAAAAAAATTATGGATATTTTCTTTTCAAATAGTCCACTTTTTTGAAAAAATGGCCTATTTATTCTATTCATCCTTTACACAGCGTACCGAAGCCCCGTGTGCGCGAGCGCGGCCGCTACCCAAGTGAATACCTGCGTGATCGAAGTACATACTGCTCGATAGAGTATTGTCGCTCACTGTACTGGTCCAATAGTAATTAGATCCACCTTTATTCTGATACACTTTTCCTGTAGTACGATCCCGAAATCCGGCCGCAGGTAAAAACATCAAGGGTTCGGGAGCAGCAGAGAGAGTCAGGTCGTTACCGGCATCAAAGACCGTGTTCCGTTTGTCCTGAGTATTGATGGCTTCAA
>JAISUH010000024.1 GCA_031272205.1 Dysgonamonadaceae bacterium
CGGACGACAGTGGCGATGTTTTCGGAAATGTCGGACACGTAGATCTTCACTCCGGCCACTACAAAAAGTATGAGGACAAGGCCGTTGGTTGACCATTGAATAAGACTGAAATCGGGATGAGAAAAGCGCAGCACCTCAGAATGTGAAGCGAGCAAAGCGGCAAAAACCGTATTGTCGTCGCGATAGACCGACCATGCGAAAAGCAGGATATAAACGGCGGCAAAGCCCATGAGCGAGGCAGGGATAACGCGCCAGTTCCAACTTTGCAGGCGACTGAAACCGAACCAGAAAATGGGCAAAGTCAGCAGCAACGGCGGCACAAGCAGGCTGCCTACAGTCAGCAACAGGCCGATGTTGAGCGCCAATGCTTCTGAACGTTCTCGCTGATACGAAGCAAAAAGGAAGACATAACTCGCAGTTGCGCATACTGTTGCAATGCTGCCGCGCCATTCATCGCAAAAGGCCGGAATGCCCGACGACAACAGCAGAAAAAAAATGGCCGGAAGAAAGGTTTTTGTACGGATAATGTTAAAGACATTGTTGACAACAAGGAGCGCTACGGCGATTGTAATTTGCAGTGCGGTGGCGCTCCATACTTCGACGCCCGTTCCGCCGCCGCTGAACCTGAGCGTTGCGAAAGCGGCGATGAACAGGAAGAGAATGAAGTTGTTGGACAGTAATGTTTTATGTATCCGGTCGATTATCATTTCAGGTCGAAGCCTATGTCTTTGCGGTAGTATTTGCCTTCAAAGTTGATCTTTTCGGCGGCGGCGTAGGACAGTTTGAGCGCTGCGTCTTTCGTGGCTCCGCGCGAACTGACTGCTATCACCCGTCCGCCTGAGGTTACGGTTTCGCCGTTGGCGTTGGCCGTTCCTGCATGAAAAACTATGCTTTCGCCTGCGCGATCGAGGCCGGTGATGGTTTTGCCTTTGGCGTAATCGCCCGGATAGCCTCCCGAAACGAGCATGACGGTGGCAGCGTAGCGGTTGTCGATTTCGAGCGTACACCGGTCGAGTGTACCACGGGCAGTGGCTTCGAGCAACGGGACGATGTCGGATTTTATTCGCAGCATAACTGCTTCGGTTTCGGGATCGCCCATGCGGCAGTTGTATTCGATGACCATCGGTTCGCCGACGACGCTGATGAGGCCGAAGAAAATAAAGCCTTTGTAAGTTATCCCTTCCTTTTTGAGACCGGCGATGGTGGGATTGACGATGCGCTGTTCGACTTTTTTCATAAATGCGCTGTCGGCAAAACTGACGGGCGAGATGGCGCCCATGCCGCCGGTGTTGGGGCCTGTATCGCCGTCGCCAATACGTTTATAGTCTTTGGCAACGGGCAGGATTTTGTATGTCGAGCCGTCGGTGAGAACGAAAACCGAACATTCGATTCCGCTCAGAAACTCCTCTATCACAACCGTTTCGCTGGCTTTACCAAAACTGCCGCCAAGCATATTGGTGAGATTGGTGATGGCATCGGGCAGACTGTTGATGATGAGTACGCCTTTTCCTGCTGCGAGGCCGTCGGCTTTGAGCACGTATGGCGGCTGGAGGGTTTTGAGGAAACGCACTCCGTGTTCGAGAGTTTTTTGAGTAACGCTCAGGTAGCGGGCTGTCGGGATGCCATTACGCAACATGAACGCTTTGGCGAAATCTTTGCTGCCTTCGAGTCGGGCGCCGTCGCGCGAAGGGCCGATGAATGGTATGGATTTCAGATCGGGATCGGCCTGAAAATAGTCGTAAATCCCGTTGACAAGCGGTTCTTCGGGCCCTACGACAACCATGTCGATATTGTTTTCGAGCGCGATTTGCCGTATGGCTTCAAAGTCTGATGCGGCTACATTGATGTTGGTGCCGACAAGGGCGGTTCCGGCATTGCCGGGGGCTATGAAAAGGCGGTCAACAAGCGGACTTTGGCTTATTTTCCAAGCCAGAGCATGTTCGCGACCTCCTGAACCCAATAAAAGAATATTCATCTTAAAATTTTATATATCTGTTTTTTGAACTAAAACTCTGCCAAAACCCTTTTTTCCATTAACATACGGAAAGTATTGGTTGTCATGAACAATTTTATACCCTTTTTCCAGAACACCGTTCAAAATTGGCCGCGCTGATATGGCAAATGGCTTTTTAACGTTGTTTGGAATATAGCCATTATCAACCACTAATGTTTTTGAATCATCATACTTTTTTGATGTTTCCGGAATCTCTTTCAGGGGAACAATTTTCAACAATACATATTTCGGTCTGTCGATTATCGGAATGTTTGTGTACCAATGGCCTGCCGCTTCTGTAAGTTGTCTTTTGGGATTTTGAAACCAATCGACGCGATTATAACCTGCCCAAACCTGATTATTCTTGAAATATGGGATGAATGATGGAGTTATGGGATTTGTAATATTGGATATTATCAAAAAATTTTTTCCGCTTTTGATAACAATTTTCCAAAAATCCTGCATTTTAGAAAATGGCGGGTTGGTGCAGACAATATCTGCCTCCTCGTTTAATATTTTCAGCGAAATAGGATGGTCGAAACTGCCATTATAATTTTTTGGAGTTTCTATCTGTATTTTTTCGCCATCTGTGGTAGATAAAATGTAAGCGATATAGCCTTCTTTCCCTGCATCAAACAGATCCCATTCTCCTCCATAATGTGTACAGATCAGTTTTTTCAAGCCTAATTCCTTGAAATGTTTATAAAAATACCATGCAAATGCTGAGGATTTTTTTTCGCTTTCCGCATTAAACGCATCATCGCAGTTGCAAAAAACCACTTTATCTGCCCAAATGCTCTTATCGTACATCGCAACCTCTTTTTCTACATCTTCGTAACGGGTATAAAATTCGTCATATTTGACCCGTTTCGCCTTCTCCAGCAAATCTTTTGACGAAATTGCACGTTCTTTTAAAGAGGGCGTTGTGCGCGGGATAAGCTTCTCAACAGTCTTATTTTCTTTAGATTGCATGAAAATTTCTTCTACAAAAAGTTTATGCGACCTGATAAAATTTACGTATTTTAAAAAAAGATCTGTGTTAAAAAAGTAAATTTCTCTCTTTTTCTGTTCCCGCAAATAAGAAAATTCTGTTTTTATATCCTTTTCTAATTCGGACATGTCTGATACCTCGCAGGTAAACAGATACTTGTAAAAATTTTCCTGCGATTTGCCTGTCATATTATTGTAATCTGCCAGCCGCCTCTCCAAATCGTTGGTCTTGCCAATCTTGCATTTAGTAAGTTCCTTCGCTGCCTGAACAATATAGATATACTGTTTTGACTTTTCTTCCATACAGAAACATTTATTAATGCAAAGATAATACATTTTTTTCAAAAATTCCAATAATTTGATGTAACTTTGTACCTTGATTTCGCAATTTGAATAATTTAAAAATCATATATGAAAATAATAACTAACAGCAAAACTGCGCTTGCCGACACCCATACGCCGGTCAGCATCTATCTGAAAGTGAGAGACGTATTCCCCGAATCGGCTCTGCTCGAAAGTTCGGACTTCCACGGCAACGAAAACTCATTCTCGTTTATAGGCCTCAATCCGCTCGCCCGTTTTGAAGTAAAAAACGGCACGGTAAAAACCGAATTTATCGCCGAAAACGCCGAACGCGAAACCACCGAAACACCGGTTACCAAAGACAATTCTCTGACTGCACAACTCGACCGATACGTCAAATCGTTTCAGCAAATCAGCAACAATAACTCGACCGATTTCAACGGCTTTTTCGGATACACCGCCTACGACGCCGTTCAGTATTTCGAAGACGTGAACATCAACAAAGCACAATCGGAAGTGAGCGACATCCCCGAAATGGTCTATATTTTCTACCGCTACATCATCATTATCAATGTTTTCAAAAACGAAATGACGGTGGTCGAAAACCTGCCCGAAGGAGAACAAAGTCGCATCGACGAGGTGCTTACACTGCTCAATAACCGCAACTACGCCTCCTACAACTTCTCTGCTCGAGGCAACGAAACTTCGACTATCACCGACGACGACTATAAAGCAATGGTAACCAAAGGAATACAGCACTGCCAACGTGGCGACGTGTTCCAAATCGTACTCTCGCGCTGCTTCCGCCAAGAGTTCGCCGGCGACGACTTCAAAGTCTATCGCGCCCTGCGCTCGATCAACCCCTCGCCATACCTGTTTTATTTCGATTTCGGCTCGTTCCGAATTTTCGGTTCAAGTCCCGAAACCCACTGTCGGATTACGAAAGGCCGCGCTTATATCGACCCCATAGCCGGCACATTCCGACGCACAGGCGACGACGAAAAAGACAAACAACTCGCAGCCGCTCTGCTCGAAGACCCGAAAGAAAACGCCGAGCACGTGATGCTGGTCGATCTCGCACGCAACGACCTGAGTCGCAACGCCGAAAACGTCCACGTCGATTTCTACAAAGAAGTACAGTTCTATTCACACGTCATTCACCTCGTATCGCGAGTTTCGGGCGATGTCGCCAAAGACGCCAACACAATCAAAGTCTATGCCGACACCTTCCCGGCCGGAACGCTCTCAGGCGCACCGAAAGTCCGCGCAATGGAACTCATCCGCGACATCGAACCGCACAACCGCGGCGCTTACGGAGGCTGCATCGGATACATCGGACTCAACGGCGACCTCAATCAGGCTATCACCATCCGCTCGTTCATCAGCCGCAACAACGTACTTCACTATCAGGCAGGCGCAGGAATAGTATCTCGTTCGGTCGAAACATCGGAACTTCAAGAAGTGAACAACAAACTCGGTGCGCTCAAAAAAGCAATCGACGCAGCGGAAAGCATAATTAATTGAAAATTCAGAATTTAGAATTTAGAATTTAAATGAAAATACTTATTTTCGATAATTACGATTCTTTTACCTATAATCTTTTACATCTCGTTAAAGAATTGGGTTATAAGGATATAGAGGTACATCGAAACGACAGGATAGGGCTCGAAGAAGTGGAACATTTCGACAAAATCATCCTGTCGCCCGGACCGGGTATCCCATCCGAAGCCGGACTGCTGCTTCCTCTTATTAAACGTTTTGCGCCCTCAAAAAGCATCTTTGGCGTATGTCTCGGACATCAGGCCATCGCCGAAAGTTTCGGCGGCACGCTCACCAATCTGACCGACGTCTATCACGGCGTGGCAACACCCGTTACGGTTGTGGACGACGACGCTCTGCTGTTTCGCGGTCTGTCGCGTCAACT